>NZ_ABZS01000172.1 GCF_000173615.1 Sulfurihydrogenibium yellowstonense SS-5
TTTGTTACATCTGAACCGTGTGGGTTAGAAAGTGGTTTCCTTAATTGCATCGTTGAGCCTTTCTATCTAGTTACATCTGAACCGTGTGGGTTAGAAAGATTAATAGTATTAGCAATATCTTTAATGGTGGCTAAAGTTACATCTGAACCGTGTGGGTTAGAAAGTTCTCTTAACTTTGAGTATCACTCTTCTGCTTATTTCGTTACATCTGAACCGTGTGGGTTAGAAAGTTAAAAGTTCATATACAAGCATGTCTGACTTTTCTTTAGTTACATCTGAACCGTGTGGGTTATGTAAGAGGTGAGACGTGAGACGTGAGACGTGAGATGTGAGACGGATTTAAAATTCTTTTCACGTTTCACGTTTCACTTCTCACGTTAAAGTTCCATCTGAACCGTGTGGGTCATAAAGAAGTAAGTATATTTTCAAGCTACTCTTGATTATTCAGCTTAGCCTGATATGGAAGTAATCTTTCCCATTCTATCTTGACATCTTTTAAATCAAAAACAACTTCACAAAAGAATAACCTCTTATTACACAATAAAACGCTATCTTTAAAATCTATGACTGAGACTGCTTGTAAAAATCAACGTTGTCATTCTGCAGCCTTGCGAAGAATCTCCTCCTTTTCTTTTCAAATCAAAAGACGAGATCCTTCAGCTTATAGCTTCAGGATGATACGGAAAGGTAAGCTTGCAAGAATTTTGGAACAGGCTCACCGTGTAGCCTAAAGGCTGTAAGAACTATTATTTTAAAAATCAAGCTTAAAGAAGAAAATTAGGTATCTGTCTTGAAATGATATTTGGAATGTGTAGTGATTCTAATTATTTTCAGCTTAATAAAAGCTTTATGACTTAAAATCTTTTTGAATATAATAAGATCCCTCCCACTAGAGGGAGGGGGAAAGAAAATTATTTTCTCATAGATTTTTCAACTTCTTTTTCCATATGAGCAGATCTTTTTTCTACTTTTTCTTTCAATTCAGCAATATTTTTCTCAACTTCAGATAATTTAGCATTGCATGCTGATGGACAAGAGCCTTTTAAAGAATTCAAAGCAGCTTCTAAATCTGCAACTTTTTGAGATAGTCCAGCAGATGAATCATTTTTTAAGTTTGCCAATTCTTTAGAAAGAGATTCTACCCTGCCATTTATAGCATCAAGCTTTTGAAAAATAGGTGCGAATTTTTCATCAACATATTCTTTTGAAACATAATTACTTTTTGGTACATCTTTTCCTATTGGAGCATCATAACATCCACATTCTGAAGCTGCTAATTGAGCGTTCGCGAATGTAAATGATGCTACAATCGCTCCCGTACTCATTAATATATACTTTTTCATTTTTTTCCTCCTTAATTTGTTTACAGACTATGAAAATTATTTTCTCATAGATTTTTCAACTTCTTTTTCCATATAAGCAGATTGTTTTTCTACTTTTTCTTTTAATTCAGCAACATCTTTTTCTAAAGCAGAAATTTTTCCATTGCATGCTTCTGGGCATCTGTTTTTCATTTGATTAATTTGAGCTTCTAAGTCGTTAATTTTTGCTGCTGATACAGAACTTCCAGAAGATTTTAAAGCAGCAACTTCTCTCTCTAATGCTGATAATTTAGCATCTACAGAGTTAACTTTTTCAGTAACTCCTGCTACCTGTTGGTCTACATATTCTTTTGTTGCATAGTTTGCACTTGAACAGCTTGCTAATGCTACCGAACCTACTGCTAACGCTACTACGAATAACTTTTTCATCTTTAATACCTCCTGATAATAAAATTTTTATTTAATCTAATTTTAATATTACTTCATTTTACACCAAAAGTCAAATTAGAAATTTGTAATTTTTCAAAAGTTTATCAACCCCATTGCATTTCTAACATTCTTCATATTTTCTTTTGCAGCTTCTTTAGCTTTTTGGGTTCCGGTTATAATTATTTTTTCAACGTACCCAATATTTTCTTCATATTCTTTTCTTTTTTCCCTTATAGGAGATAAAAATTTATCTACATTCTCAAATAAAATTCTTTTACACTCTACACATCCTATTTCGGCATTTCTACATTTTGCTTGAATTTTATCTACTTCCTGCAAATCTGTGAAATATTTATGATAAGAAAATACATTACAGATTTCCGGTCTTCCCGGGTCGGTTTTTTTAAGTCTTTGTGGGTCTGTTTTCATAGATAAGACTTTTTTCTCAAGAGTTTCTCTTGGCTCGCTTAATGCTATCGTGTTATTGTAAGATTTAGACATTTTCCTACCATCTATTCCAAGAAGCTTTGATGATTCTGTCAATAAAGCTTGCGGTTCTTTAAATATGGGACTGTAAAGATTGTTAAATCTTCTTGCTATTTCTCTTGTTATTTCTATATGCGGTAGCTGGTCTTCTCCTACCGGAACTGCATCTGCATTATAGATTAAGATGTCGGCTGCCATTAAGATAGGATATCCAAAGAATCCGAATGTGTCTATATCTTTTCCAATATCTCCTTCTTTTATGTTGTGAATTATTTCATTTACTATTTCTTGTTTGATTTTTAAATCTGTTAAATCTTTCGTTAATCCTTCGTAATCTATATCTTTTTTGTGATAAAAAGCTTTATATACAATCTCATGTAATTTGTCTTGGTCTATTTTTATGTTTTTTCCAAATAGAAAGTCTCTTATGTATTGGAAAATTAAGTTAAATTTTAAATCTTTGTATGATGGGTTTAGTTCAAGCCAGCTTTTTGGTGTTATCATGCCAAAGAGTAATGCAAGCTCACTGTGTTCTTTAACTCCTGATTGGACAAAGATAGTGCTCTTCTCCGGATTAATACCGCAAGAAAGCCAGTCTATTACAAGGTCGTAAATATTTTGTTTTAAATCGGACGTTTCTTTGTATTTATTTGTCAATGCATGCCAATCTGCAACGAAGAAAAAACATTCATTGCTATCTTGTAATTTTAGCCAGTTTTTTATAACGCCAAAGTAATGTCCTAAGTGAAGCTTTCCTGTAGGACGCATACCGCTAACTATTCTCATAAATTGCCTCCTTCTATTTTTGTTATAATAATTCTAACCTAATTCAGGAGGAGATATTATTATGATTAGAGGAAGAGTTTGGAAGTTTAAAGATGACGTTGATACAGACCAAATAATACCTGCAAGATATCTTGTGACTACAGACCCAAAAGAACTTGCAAAACACGTAATGGAAGATGCAGACCCAACGTTTCCATCAAAAGTAAAAGAAGGTGATATACTTGTTGCTGGCAAAAACTTTGGTTGCGGGTCTTCAAGAGAACATGCTCCTCTTGCCATCAAGGGTGCCGGAATTGCTGCAGTAGTAGCTGAATCTTTTGCAAGAATATTCTTTAGAAATGCTATTAACTTAGGCTTATTAATCATAGAATCTCCGGAAGCTGCAAGAGAGGCCGAGGAAGGAGATATTTTAGAGATTGATATTAACCAAGGTGTTATAAGAAATGTTACTAAAAATAAAGAGTATAAGATAAAACCTCTACCGGAAAATCTACAAGCTATTTTAAAAGCCGGCGGCTTGATGGAATACGCTAAGGAAAAAATAAAAAATGCTTCGTAAGATACTAACGGCAATCGACTTAACAGAAGACAGTAAGACTGTTTTA
>NZ_ABZS01000171.1 GCF_000173615.1 Sulfurihydrogenibium yellowstonense SS-5
TGAGGTTGATGTAGGTTGCACTGTTTGCAAGGGTAAAGGATGTAGGGTTTGCAAAAATACAGGATGGCTTGAAATTCTTGGTTGTGGAATGGTTGACCCAAACGTGTTTAAAGCTGTCGGCATAGACCCAGAGGAATATACCGGCTTTGCTTTTGGGCTTGGAATAGAAAGAATAGCAATGCTTAGATATCAAATAACAGACATCAGACTCCTATTTGCAAACGACCTAAGATTCAACCTTCAGTTTAGAGGTATAGAATGAAAGTCCCTTACTCGTGGATAAAAGAGTTTATAGATATAGACATTCCGGTCTCAGATGTAGTAGCAAAGCTAAACACTACAGGCATTGAAACAACTTTTTATAAATTTGGGCAGTATATTCCAAATCTAACAACTGTAAAAGTTTTATCAGTAATAAAACATCCAGAAAAAGATAAGCTTTATATCTGCAAAGTTAGCGATGGCAGTAGAGAATATCAAATCATAACTGGTGCTGACAATGTAAAAGAAAATGATGTTGTAATTCTTGCAAAGGTTGGAGCTGTAATAAAAGGAAGAGAAATAAAGCTAGTATCTTTTGGTTCTTATACTTCAGAAGGAATGCTTCTATCATTGGAAGAGCTTGAAGTAGAAGAGAAATCGGAAGGTATTTTTATATTAGACGAAAACACACCTGTAGGAGCAGACCCAAATAAGATTCTTGGTCTTGGAGAAGACTATATCTTAGAGATAGAAATTACGCCAAACAGAGGTGATGCGTTAAGTGTTAGAGGGCTTGCAAGAGAGATCGGAGCTATTTTTAATCTAAAAAGAAAAGAGATTCAGCCAAAACCTGTTTTAACAGACAAAGAAATACCTATTAATATTGAAACAGACAAAGTTTATAGGTACATTGGAACAACCATAAAAAATGTAAAAATTAAAAACTCACCCCTTGATATTAGATTAAAACTTATTAAATCCGGTATATCTGTAATAAACAACATCGTTGATATTACTAACTATGTATTACTTCAAGAAGGGCAGCCGCTTCATGCTTTTGACCTTGATAAGCTTGAAGGTGGTATAACAGTTAGATATGCGAAAGAGGGTGAAAAAATAATCACCTTGGACGGTCAAGAAAAAGAGTTAAAACCTACCGATGTAGTAATAGCTGACGGTAAAAAAGCCTTAGCTATAGCCGGCGTTATTGGTGGAGAAAACTCCAAGATTGATGAAAATACTAAAAACATCTTGCTTGAGGCAGCAGTTTTTGACCCGGCAAGCGTTAGAAAAACATCAAAAAGACTTGGAATTTTAACAGATTCTTCTTACAGATTTGAAAGAGGTGTAGATGTAGAGCATACATCAAAAGCATCAAACTTTGCAACCTACTTGATTTTAAATTTAGCCGGTGGAGAAGTTGAAGCTTATAAAGATGTCTACGTTAAACCTTACACACCAAAAACGGTAGTATTAAAGCCAGAGCTTGTAGGAAAAATTCTTGGTGAAAAAATCGATGCGTCAGAGATTAAATCTATTTTAGAAAGATTAGAAATACCTACACAAATTCAAGAAAATCAAATCAATGCTGAAATTCCACCCTTTAGAGCTTATGACTTAGAAAGACCGATTGATTTAGTTGAAGAAGTAGCAAGAATTTATGGTTATGACAACTTTACACCAACTTATCCAAGAGTTCCGGTTGAAGCGTATGAAAAATCTTTATATTATGACTTTGATAACAAGGTAAGAACTTACTTTTTAGATAATGGATTTACAGAAGTTTTAAACTACACTTTCACATCAGAAGAAATCTACAATGCATTAAAACTTCCTATTCCTGAGATTAAAATAACTAACTATATCTTAAAATCCCACAGCATTTTAAGAGATAGGATTGTGGTTAGCCTGCTTGAAAACCTAAAAGAAAACTTAAGATTTGGAAGAAAAAACTTATCTATTTTTGAGCTTTCATCTACATTCTTTAAGGATTTTGAAGAGATAAGAGTAGGATGTTTAGCAGTTGGAAAGCTTGTTGATGGGTTTAACTACACAGAAAAAGAAAGAAAACTTAGCACAACTCACAGTTGGAACTTTTTAAAGCTAAAAGGTGTAGTAGAAAATCTGCTTAATAAGCTTGGAATCAAAAACTATCAGTTCATAGATGAAAACATAGAAGTATTCTTACATCCATACGAATCTGCAAACATACAGGTAAATGGCTATGATATAGGATTTATTGGAAAAATCCATCCTGAGATAGCACATAAGCTTGAAATACCAAAAGATACTTACGTAGCAGAGTTAAAATTAAGATATGTTCCAAGAGAGATTGAAAAGGAAAACTTGCTGGATGGATATCTTTACACGTATTATCTTAAAAAAGAGCCGGTAGTATTCCAAGAACTGCCAAAATTCCCATCAGCTTACAGAGACCTTGCCTTTGTAATTGAGGAAAGTGTAAAGGTTGGTAAATTTAAAGAAGATATATTAAAAGCTTCTAAATATGTTAAAGAAGTTAAACTTTTTGATGTGTATTTCTTGTCTGAAAATAAAAAAAGTGTTGCCTTTAACGTTGAGTTTTTCAATCCGGAGAAAAGCTTGTCTGACGAAGAGGTCAATATCATAGTTGAAGAAATTTTAAATAAACTTAAATTAAATTATCCTGATATTAGTTTAAGAACTTAGGAAGGAATCAGGAGCTGAAAGATTTGAAGATAAATTTAATTTTATATAAATTACATAAGGCTTACCTGCGGGGTGCGATAGGGATGGTGTAGATTTTTCTGGGCTATAGACAAAGAAAAGGGAGGTCTATATTCTGTAAAGACCGGGTAGCTTCTCTACGAAGCTCGAAGGTCTTACAGTGCGACCACCCACTTATTGGGGCTGTGCTCAGAGCATGGCTAACCATCCCGTCGGCTTCTGTGGGGGCCTTTTTCAGCCCTGACCTTCCAAGAAATTGGGAGGTCGCATTGAAAGAAGAAATAAGAAAAAAGATACTTACAAAGAGAGAAATTTATTCAGATTGGGAAGAGGATTCTCTTAAAGTACTAAAAAACCTTCTAACCTTATCGTGGCTTTTTGACTATAATGTATTTATGCTCTACTATTCCCACAGAAAAGAAGTTGACACAAAACCTATAATCAACCATCTATTAAATCTTTCTAAAATCGTACTACTTCCAAAAGTTAAAGGACCCGATATTCTACCTATTCAAATTCATGATTTAGAAAATTTGTATATTGGTTACGGCGGAATAAAAGAGCCAAGAGGGAATGTTTATGAAGGAAAAATTGACGTAGTGGTCGTTCCGGCTGTAGCCTTTGATATACATGGGTACAGATTAGGCTACGGAAAAGGTTATTATGACAGATTTTTGTCAAAAATTGAACCGGTTATTAAAGTTGGTTTGGCATTTGATTTTCAAATTTTAGACAAAATTCCACATGACCCTCATGATGTCAAAATGGACTATATTATTACACCCACACAAATTTACAAAACAAAAAAGGAGGATTAAAAATGACAGAAATATTAGTTGGTTTATCTTCTGCAATTTTGGCAGGCGGAGCCGGATTTTATGCAAGCAAAATAACCAATCGAGAAAAAACTAAAAGAAAAAGAAGAAGAGTATAAAAAAGTAT
>NZ_ABZS01000170.1 GCF_000173615.1 Sulfurihydrogenibium yellowstonense SS-5
ATGCAATACCCTGCAGAAATGCAAAATATATTTTATGATATACTCAAGTTTAGCTTTTGTATATTTTTAAAAAACAAGCCTACCTCTTGCAACTTTGTTTTCACGTAATATACTAATGTCCACAACACTAAAAGCAAAAAAAGAGGAAAAAAATGAAAAATGTAAAAAATATTATCACACTAATAATTTTATTAATATTATTCTTCTTTAAAAGAGCACAATAAAAATAACAAACAAATACAATTAATCGTAAAGAATTTATAATAACATACAATTAGTATGTAAAGAATTTATAAAGAGTATGTAATCAATACACGAAACGCTCACTCTCCTCTCTCCCCTAAGCATTTTAAAGAACTCTACAGCCCACTCATTATCAAACCAAGCTTATTAAAGCCACAAAAATTTCTGATATAATTAGATAAAACAAAACCCGGAAAGGAATTTTAACCTTGAATGATATAATCCAGCAAATAATCTTCACCGGAAGAGTTTTACACGAGTTAAAGCTCGTATCATCCCATGGTGGAAATCTTAGCATAAAAGATGGAGAATATCTTTACATCACAAAAACAGGAAGAATGGCAGGCTTTTTGACAGAAGAAGATATTATAAAGCTTCCAATCTACAAAGAAACAGAACAAGATAAAGAAGCATCGATAGAGCTTATCGTCCACAGACAGATCTATAAAGACAATCCAAGCATAAATGCAGTAGTCCATGCTCATCCAATTACAGCCACAGCCTTAGGCTACTTTCTAAGAGAATTTATACCAATGGATATAGAAGGAGAATTATTCATAAAAAAAGTACCAATTTTAGAAGTAGAAAAACCATCAGCATCCTTAGAGCTTGCTATTGGGGTAAGTAAATTATTTCAGGAAGGTTATAAAATTTGTATAGTCAAAAATCACGGCTCATTTTCGATAGGAAAAACCATTAACGAAGCGTTAAAATATACATCAACCTTAGAAAACTCAGCGGAGATATTCTACAAATGGATGAGTCTAAAAAAGATGCAGTCATAAATCACTATCTAAATAAGTTTAACATTCTTCCTACTCAGCTAAACCCAAAAGAAAGAGAATTTTTAGAATCTTTAACGGAAAAATATGAACTTCAAGATATTATTGAAGCAATCAACTTGCTTGATAAAAGACCAAAAAGTTTAAAAAATCTCGAAAAAGAATTGGTTAGGCACCTAAAAGATTTATCACTTGTCAATCATAAAGAAATTGAAAATAATCTTCAAACTAAGCCGCCGGAAAATAAAGAAACTCTAAAGCCTAAAGCCAAAGCATTTAATTCTAAATCTCCCTTGCCTGAAAAATGGAGTTTATTATTTGATAAATACAGCATTCCTGTAAGTATTGTAAATATGTCAAAGCTTGAAATGTTAAACGACTATCTTAAAAATGTCTACTTGTCCGACCTTGTAGCTGATTATTTGCTGAAAAATTTACCACCAGAAAAATTAAGCAAATACATAAAAAAAGCTGAAAAACATTTTTCAAACATTAACTTAACAGAATCAGAAAAGGAAGAAGCATATAAAATTTATATTAAGTATTTGATTAAAAAAGATTTAAAAATCTTATTTTAATATTTTGGCACGGTTGGGTCTATTTCGTCAGACCAAGCTAAAATACCACCCTCTACGTTTTTAACACGGGTAAATCCATTTTGCAATAGCCATAAAGTAGCCTGAAGACTTCTGTTTCCACTTCTGCAAAATACATATATGTCCTTATCTTTTGGAAGGCTGTTTATAACTTTTGGAAGACTCATAAGTGGAACAAGCATCGCATCTTTCTCTTTAATTCTTGAAAAAGCGTATTCTTGCGGCTCTCTAACATCTAACAATATAAAATCTTCGCCCTTATCTATCTTTTCTTTTAACTCTTTAACGGATATATGTATTTTTTTGTACGTCTCTTTATCTAAGTACATTCTTATCTCCAATTCTTTTTATCTTTTGAAATATTATAATATTTTAATATTCTAAACTCAAAATCCTGATGATAAAAGTCATTTCTATTCATATTGAGAATGCTGTAAAAATTTTAGTAAGCTTACCTTTCCGCACCATCCTGAGACTGTAAAGCCAAAGGATCTCCTATTTTGATTTTTGTCTTGAAAATAAAAACAGGAGATTCTTCGCCGGCTGCAGAATGACAGTGTGGATTTTTCAAGCAGTCTCTATTCGTCATAGTTAAAATCATAATTTTTCTGTTATAATTAAAAATAAAAACCTAAGAAGGTGCTGGATGTTTAAGCTTTTTACGATTTTATTTATAGTCATATACTTTTTATCTTCAATTAGCTTTTGGGTTTATTTATATACAAAAAACTCTAAATACCAAAAACTCGGCTATTCTTTCTTTGGAGCCGGGTTTACACTTCAAATTTTAGTATTCTTATTAAGAACCTATGAAATTAAAGCCTTGCCTTTAAACACTTTGGAAGAACTTTTAAGCTTTTTAGCGATTATTATATCAGCTGTTTTTTATGGGTTTTCCTTTGCTTACAGAAAAAAAATAATAGAGTTTGGCTCTCTGATTGCCCCTTTGGTTATGTTTTTGACAGCTTTTTCTTTACCTTTACACTCAGAAACTCAAAATATCTATAACAACATCTGGTTTTATCTTCATGTGGCATCTTTGATTTTATCTTACGGTTTAATAGTTTTTTCTTCCATTGCTGCTATTTTATACATTCTTACAGATAGAGATTTGAAAAATAAAAAACTAAACTCTTTTTTTGTCTCTAAATTTTCTTCTTCTTTAACATTGATTCAAAATCTTGAGTACAAATCTGTCATTTTAGCTTTTATATTTTTAAGTCTTGGATTAATAGCATCATCTATATGGACTGCTATTTACATAGGTAAACATTGGACTTGGGATATAAAGCAGACGATGTTATTTTTGCTTTGGATTTTTTATGGATTTATTTTACATACAAGAATCATTAAACAGATTAAAGGCAGGAAAGCTTCGTATTTGACATTAATCGGTAGCTTGTTTGCTTTTATAGTATTTTGGCTGATAGGTCATCCAACTTTTTAATAGTGGTCGCTTTCTAAGTCATAAAATTTAGTTTGATTAGGTTTTTCTTTCTCTGAGTAAATCAGTACATACTCTGCTAATTTTCTTGCTTCTTCATAAGGAATGTTAAAAGGTGGCATATATGCAAATCCTGGCCAGTTTGATGGATTTGGTTTTATGATAAGTTTTGCGACTTTATCAATAGCTTGCTTACTTTTTCCATACCTTTCTCTTATCTCTTTAAAAGAAGGTGCTGCAAGCCTTTCCGTTGGTGAATGACAAGAACCACATCCATACTTTTTAAATAAAAATTTTCCATCCTCCGCAAAAGAAATGTTTGATATTATAAGTATCAATAAGATCGAAATATTTTTTGAAAATCTCATGACAGAAGAAAATCAGGGGGCTGTTAACCCCCTATTTTTAGAATTACTTGTGTGAAAGCATGAATTGTGCTAATGCTTTTAATTCATCGTCTTTCATAGCTTTTGTTGTGTTGAGTTGTGGCTTCATCACAGCTTCTTTAGCCGGGTCAACGATAGCTTTTCCTTCTCCTTTTAAGAACTTGATAAGGTCAGCTTCTTTTCCAGCATAAGCAGCTGCAATTTTCTTTAAAGATGGTCCAACTGTGTCAGCTGC
>NZ_ABZS01000169.1 GCF_000173615.1 Sulfurihydrogenibium yellowstonense SS-5
GTTCCGTATCTCATTGCTATCATCTGATTAAGACCGCAGGGTTCAAACAGCGATGGCATTAAAAGAAAATCGGCCGCAGCATACATTTTCCTGCTCAAAGCCTCGTTATAATCAACCTTTACAAAAATATTTTCATATTTTCCTTCGATAGATTTAAAAAAGTCATTGTATTCTTTATCACCAAATCCTAAAATAGCAAAGTTTGCAGGCATTTTAGACATTTCTTCTATTGAATCTCTAATCAAATCAACGCCTTTTTGATGTGCAAGCCTTCCGATAAAAATATAAAGTGGCTTTGCTTCATCTTTAAGTCCAACTTCTTTTAAAAACAGCTTTTTATTAATAGATTTTTTTTCAATTGTAAAAACACAATAATTTTCATAGATATATTTATCCGTTTCAGGATTCCAGACATCATAATCTATCCCATTTAAGATTCCATATAGCTTATTTGAATACTTCCTAAGCACTCCATCAAGTCCATAGCCATATTCTGGATAAGTAATTTCTTTTGCATAGGTTGGGCTAACTGTTGTTACGGCTGAACTAAAAACTATTCCGCCTTTTAAAAAGTTTACTTTATCATAATACTCCAAAGCTTCTATATGAAACAGATCCCAGCCAAGATTAAGTCTTTCCATTGCAAACTTGTCAAAAATACCTTGATAAGCAAGATTATGTATTGTTATAACCGTTCTCACATGATGATTGTGGTATTTGTAATAATTTAAAACTGGTATCAAAGCTGTTTGCCAATCATTTACATGAATTAAATCAGGATTTAAATTTTCTCTTTTGATAAACTCCATAACAGCATACGAAAAGGCCCCAAACCTAATATCGTTGTCGGGATAGTCACCTTCCGGTGGTCCATATAGATAATCTCTTCCAAAGAGTTCATCATTTTTTAGAAAGAAAAACGTAGCATCATCTATTTTTTTATAAACTTCAAAAGTATAAACTCTGTTATTTAGATTAACATCTACAGAGGCATCTATCTTGATAATTCCATGTCTATTTATATCCACTGTTTTATACAACGGCATAAATCCGAATACCTTAACACCTTGGGAGGCAATTTTTCCTGGTAAAGCTCCTGCAATATCAGCAAGACCTCCTGTTTTTGCAAAGGGATATATTTCACTTGATGCAAATACTACTTTCATTTAAATCACCTCCATTAAATATTTTGCTGCATCTTCCGGCGGCGTTGGATTAATATAGTAATCTGTCCCAAGTTCAAATCCTGCAAGGGTTGTTATCCGCGGTAAAATCTCAATATGCCAATGAAAATGCAAATCAAGACCTTTATATATTTCTTCATCGATAATAGATTTTCTTATAGGTGGTGAAGTATAAAGGATTAGGTTAAAAGATGGATTTATAAGAGTTTTATTGAGTTTTCTAACTGAAAATTTTAAAACATCTGCAAGGTCTTTTAGTTGTAAATCTGATATGTTTGTAAAATCATGGCTATGAAATTTAGGTGCTATTTTTATTTCAAAAGGGAATAAGCTTGCATAAGGACAGTAAGCGATAAAATTATCATTTTCATAAATTGTTCTAATTTTTAAATTTTTTTCGATTTTTATCTCATCACATAAATAGCATCTTTCTTTTTCATAAAAGTATTTTTTAGATTGGAGTATCATCGTTTTTTGTAATTTTGGAATGATAGGCAAGGCTATTAACTGACTATGACTGTGTACTATGCTCTTTCCTGCTTCTTTACCATGATTTTTAAACACATGAACGTATTTTATTCTAAGGTCTTTGTATAAAGCTGAAATTCTGTGTTTAAATGCAATGAACATGTTTATAAAATCTTCATCTTCAAAATCTTGTGTATGTTTGAAATGGTCTGGAGTTTCCACAATAACCTCATGGGCACCAAAACCACCTATTTTTTCAAAAATAAATTCTCCTTCTCTAATGGATGGATTTTCTATTTTTAACGCAGGATATTTATTTGGAAAAACTCTAACTTTCCACCCTGGAGTATTTGGTGGGGAACCATCGGGTCTTATTGCAAATATCTCCGGCGGTGTTTTATCTTCGTTTCCGTACTCAAACGGGCATTTAGATAGGTCAGTAGATTCTTCATAAATTGAAATATTGTATTCATGGGGTCTTCTTGCTCGGTCAGCAGATACAACCACCCATGTATCTTTAAGAAAGTTATATCTTATCTCGTTCATATTTGCTCCTCTTTTTAAGATTATTATAATTCATAATCGTTAAAATTTCATTAAATTGTTAATTTTGTTAGGTTAGGAATTCAGAAAATTATTAGATTCTTTACACAGATCGAGAATGACAAGCAAAGCGACCGGTTTGGAGGAAGTTTTATTTTTAGCATTTGCTAGAGGATGATATTTTTATAATTCAGGAACCAAGTGAAGAATCTTATGGCTTTTAACTTCCCTGAGATCAATGTAGTATAAATAATATGCTAAAATATAAGAAAAAGGTATAAAACGGAGTCTATCATAATGAAAGCAGTTATACTTGCCGGTGGAAGTGGGACAAGGTTATATCCTGTTACTATCTCAATAAACAAACACTTTTTACCAATTTATAACAAACCTATGATTTATTACCCTTTGTCTCTTGTTATGCTTCTTGGAATTAAAGATGTTATGTTTATAGTTAATCCGGAAGATTTAGACTCTTTCAAAAAACTATTTAACGATGGATCCCAACTTGGAATGAATTTTCATTACAAAATCCAAAGTAAGCCAAACGGGCTTGCAGAAGGGTTGATTCTTGCAGAAGATTTTATAAAGGACGATAATGTGTTTTATCTTCTTGGAGATAACGTGTTTTTTGGTCATGATTTACCAAAGGTTTTAAAAGAAGCAAAAGAAGATGTTGAGAAAAACGGCGGAGCTTATGTGTTTGGATATTACGTAAAAGACCCAGAAAGGTTTGGTGTGATTGAGTTTGATGAAATAGGAAATGTTTTGTCAATAGAAGAAAAACCCAAAAAACCAAAATCTAATTATGCAGCTGTAGGAATGTATTTTTACGATAAAAAAGCTGTAGATTATGCAAAAAGTGTAAAACCATCAGAAAGAGGGGAGCTTGAAATTACATCTGTTAATGAGATGTACTTAAAAGATAAAAAGCTAAAAGTCAAGCTGCTTGGTAGAGGTTTTGCATGGTTTGATGCAGGAACCCATGACAGTTTTCTTGAAGCCGGAGAATTTGTTGCAACCATAGAAAAAAGAACAGGTTTAATGATAGGCTGTATAGAAGAAATAGCCTACAATAATGGATGGATTTCGAAAGAGCATCTTTTAAAATTAGCCCAACCGCTTAAAAAGACAGAATACGGTAAATATCTTTTGAGTTTAGTAAAGGACCATGAAAGGAGCTGAATAATGCCATTTGAAATAATTGACACTGAAATTCCCGAGGTAAAAATAATCAAGCCAAAAGTTTTTAAAGATGCGCGGGGATTTTTCTTAGAATTTTATAAAAAATCTGACTTTGAAAAAGCCGGATTAAATGTTGAATTTGTCCAAGATAATCATTCTAAGTCTGTTAAAGGCGTGCTTAGAGGACTTCATTTTCAAGAAAAGCCTTACGAGCAAGGTAAATTGGTAAGATGCATAAAAGGAAAAATTTTTGATGTGGCAGTAGATATAAGACCGGATAGTCCATACTTTAAAAAATGGGTAGCCGTTGAATTATCTGAAGAAAATAA
>NZ_ABZS01000168.1 GCF_000173615.1 Sulfurihydrogenibium yellowstonense SS-5
TATTCTAACAACTATTATACCAAACTTTTAAAAAACCTGCAAGTTGATATTTTTTTCCGCAAACCTCGATATACAGAAAATATATTATTATATTTTATCCTTTAACTTCCCATCACAAGCCAACAACTGAAAACCTAAAACTCAGAAGCCCGCTGCAAATATCAATCCTTAACTTGCCGATTTAAAAAAAATCTAAAGCAAAAAATTTCAAATCAACAATAACTTAAGCATTAAAAAATTCAAAATCAAAAAATCCTATTCAACAAACACTTATAACTGCTTTTCAAAAAATTCCTTTCAAGCTATCACTACTTAAGCTTAAATCAAACATCAAAAAATAAAATCATATTACCAATACTTTAACTTCACTGACTTATAAATCATCTCACTAAGCTATCAAACAATCAGATAAAAATCACTAAGATATTGATAAACCAATCTCTAACGTCTCACATCTCACGTTTCACGTTCTCACGTAAAACAAGCTTGTGTGGGCTAACCTATTCAATTGCCAAGGTACAGTTAAAAAATTAAAAAGCTAATATAAATATACAAAAAAATTTTTAACCTGTCAAGCGGAAATTGAAAATGCTGTAAAATTTTTGTAAGTTTACCTTTTCTTATCATTCTGAAGCTGTAAGCTAAAAGGTCTTTTTCTTTTAAAAATTAAGAAAAACATGAGATTCTTCGCTTTGCTCAGAATGACGATTTGGATTTTTGGAACAGCCTGACAAGTAAATAATCTCTATCCTATTGTCTTCCACTTATTCAATAATTACAAATCACTCATTCATTTAAACCTTAGCCGATGCAAGGTCTAATAAGGCTTGCGACCTTGACCTTTGCTTTTCGTAATGTTCTTTTTCTTCTTCTGAAAGATTTTCGTTTTGTAGTTTTTGATTAGCTTCTTCTAAAAGCTTTTTCTCTTCCTCAACATTAATCTTATCAAGTTCAAAAACTTCTTCTATAAGAGCAATAACCTTGTCACCTCTAACATCTAAAACACCATAAGTCACTGCAAACTCTTTTACTTCTCCGTCTGCTTTTTCAATTCTTAATTTTCCGGGAGTTATATTTGTAAGTAGTAGCATATGGTTTTCAAGAATACCAATTTCGCCATCAGCCGTTGTAATTACCGTCTGATAAACATCACCGCTAAACACACTACCGGTTGGAGTAACTACGTCCAATCTATACATTTTTCCTGGTCAACCAAACTGTACAAAACTGTATAAAAATGTAAAAATCAGTTTGTACAGCTTGGGTTGGGGTATTTGTATTCCGCCATTTCAGACACTTCCGACCCCAACAGGCGGTATTTTGGAAGTGTCATAGCCCCTGCCACCAAGCACAGGAACTAACCTGTTAGCCACTGCTATCCAATCCCCTAAAACGATTATTTGTTTTAAGGGAGAAAGATCTTTATACTACCTTTCAAGACAGCAGAAGGCTAAGGCTATGGAAAGAACTTGTCAGCTTTTATGTCTACCTGTAGGCAGACCCCTCACCTGTTCCTTCCATTGGTTTACAGGTTGTTGGGTAGCTGTCTTGCTCTTTCCACTTTATAGTTAACAGTTTTCTATCTATAACGATTTATTATTTTACACTTTTTTATAGAAAATAGCAATTGTTGTACGAGACTGTTTTAAAATTCTCTTAAGCTTACCTTTCCCTACCATCCTAAGGCAGTAAAGCTGAAGGGTCTCCTTTTTAATTTATAAAAACTGCTAATTTCTCATCCCAAGGTATTTAGAATTTAATTATACCATACTAACGTGAAAGGTAATAAGTGAGAGGCAAGAAGTAAAAGGACACCTTACCTTCTTACCTAACCGCTAAATGCTTTTTACTCTATAGTTTGAACCCATTTTCTTAGCAATTTTCCATTGTACCAAAGGTTAATTGTTGGATTTTCTACAGAAGATGCTGTGATTGTGATTTCTTCAGTTGCAAAAATAACAGATATTGGCTGTGCTGTAAGGTTGCTAATTGTATAAAGCTTACTTCCATTGATATCGTAAACATCTACAGTTTTGTCCGCCTTAGCTAAAGCAATTTTACTGTTTAATGGGGATAAGTTAGCTGATAATACGGTTGTATTAGATGAAACATTTTTAAATACGCTTAAGTCAGTTAAATTCAAGACCTTAGCTTCTTTTGATGCTATCACTAAATATTTACCATCCTTAGAAACCTGAATATCATTTATTCTTCCTGAGGATATATTTTCTGATTTCTCTATGTTATCTGAATTTGTATCAAATACAATTAATTTTCCGCTTTCTGTTCCTGCATAGATTTTGTTGTTATATCCTTTTACAACAGATAATGATTCATTTAAAGAAATATCTTTGATTTTATTGCCGGATTTAGCATCTAATACAAATCCTTTACCGTCTTTGGAGAAGACATATACATTATTTCCATCTTTTCCAAAAGAAATTAAAAATGCATTTACGTCAAATACTTTATTTACAATTACAGAGGCTGTAGAATTGTCCCAAACAAGAATTTTTACAGGATTTTTCATGTCTTTATATTTGTATGCAAGTGCTTTGATAGGTTTTATTGCGGTTGTGAATTTTCCATCGTCAGAAATTGCAAAGGTTGAGAATTTATCAAAGTTTCTTATATCCTCCGGATCCCATAAAGAGATGTGTGGTTTTAAGTCTGTTATATCCCAGAAATAAATTCCAGCTTTTCCTGAAGATACAAAATATTTGTAATCTTTTGTCATGTATAATGGTCCATAAGCTTGAACAGGTGGAAGCTGAACATCTTCAAGGGTGTAATTAACATAAAACTCATCACCCTTTTTAACTTTTATAGTGAAAGTATCTTTATATACATCTTTTTCTACAGTAATTTTATGAACACCCTCATCAAGCTCAACGTTTTGTGGTGAAGTTCCAATTTCTTTTTCATCTACATAAATTTTAGCATCGGGCGGATTTGCGTTTAGATGAAGAACAGCTTTTGTTAGGTTTACAAATATAGATGTTGTCTTTCCGTATTCAATAACTACTTTTCTTGAAGTACCCACAGCTCCGTATTTAAAGATAATAAGATGTTTTCCAACAGGAAGATATTCTTTAAACGGAGTTTTACCGATGTAATTTCTTCCTTCCATAACAATCGCACCTTGTGGTATAGAGTCTGCTTGAAGAATGCCGGTTGGCTTTGGATTAAATACTAATTTTGTTGTTTTATCATAATAAACCCAAACACCCTTTCGTGTATCTCTATCAAATTCTGTTGTTGCCACAGTAATGTCATAACTACCTTCTTTTATTTCCAATTCAAGAGGCGTTTTTCCAACATGTTTCCCATTGATGTAAACATCTGCATTTTTTGGCTCTTGAATAGAAATTTTTCCTTTACCTTCGCAAGAAGAAAGGATAAATGACGAGAAGATAAGAAAAACCATAAACCATAAACCTTTTCTCATACCACACCTCTCAGTTTAGTTAATATTTGCTAACCATATTATAAAACAAAAAATTGATTTTTGTCATAAAATATTTTACATACATTTCAAGGGGGGATTATCATGATAAAGATAGATTTTACTAACGTTATGTCAGATGTTATTGGTGAAAAACATGGAATTTTATTTGAAGAGATTGAAGCTTATAAAGAAATTGTAAAAGAAGTACACGAGAAAATAAAAGAAGAGAGAGATAATAGCTTTTATTTTACTAAACTGCCTTATCAACATACGGAAGAAATTAAAAAAC
>NZ_ABZS01000167.1 GCF_000173615.1 Sulfurihydrogenibium yellowstonense SS-5
AGATTCCCACGTCTCACCTCTCGCCTCTCACGTCTCACGTATATATCTTGGCGATTGGCTTTATAATGCAGGTATAGTTGGATTTTTAAGAATTAACAGCCATCTTTGGTATGTAAAAGATGAAAAAATAATTTCAAAAGACGAAAATCTTTTAAAAATTGAAGATAACTATATAGAGATTGACAGAAAAATTTTTGATGGCTTTACTGACAGATTTTTTGATTATGCTTTTAATCTCTATGGTAGGTACGATAGAAAATTAAAAAGATTTAAAGAATTGCTTGAAAACCTAAATGATGGAACATTTAAAGATGTCTATGAAGACTTCAAAGAAGAAGTCAACGGTTTTACACTTTTAAAAAATAAACTTGGAGACATAAAAGCTAAAAACTCTCAAGAGCTTAAACATCTGATTGAAAAAGCAATAAGAATTTTGGAGCAGGACAAAGAGGAGTTTGTAGAAAGCGACGTTCAGATATTTTTAAGGAGTTTTAACGGTCAAAAAAGCTTTTTAAATAAAACTATTACAAAAGATAGAAAAAAGAAATTTTATGAAGACTTTGAAGAGCCTTTAAAAACGGATAGCAATCAAAAAGATAAAAAATTCACTTGTGTAATCTGTGGAGACAGACCGGCAAAAAAAGACACAAATTATGATACAGGATTTTCGCCAATATTTGGACTAAATAAAGACGCAGTTAACTTTGCTTGGAATTTCAATACAAAACTACCATCCTGTGATATCTGTGAAATCGTTTACTTTTGCTATTTTGCAGGGCTTACAGAGTTAAACGGGAAGTATTACTTTGTAAATTTAGATGATTCTGTTGAATCTTTAATGCTTGCAAACGACTTGTTTAAAGAAGAGATAGAAAAATCTCCTGAAAATCCTTTTATAGACTTTTTTACAGAGTATTTATTAAGAATAAAAAAATCGCAAGCTAAATACACCCTGTCAAACATAAACTTCATAGAAACAGAATTAAAAGAAACACTTCCAAAAGTTTTTAGCTTTAACATCGATTATAAAACTGCTGAATTCATAGAAAAAAATCATGAAAATCTTAAGTCATTGTCTAAATCATTTTTTATGCTACCAGATAAAAATAAAACAAGAGTCTATATTCTCACAGAGTTTTTAAACTTGATTTTGAAGAAAGATTTAAACTATGGGCTTTTATACAAAATCTTTAAAAGTGCTACGCAAGATAAAGCTTATGTCAGTAATTATAATTTACAAAGGTTAATAATTATGTATCTTCTTTATAAACAAAAAGTTGGAGGTAAAGAGATGGGCTTAGAAGAAAAAAGTTTATGGGCTATGTACATGCAAGGAAAAAATCTTCTTGAAAGGCTAAAAGAAAGAGATGCAGAAAACAAAATCCAATCTATAGCATATAAGCTTTTAAATGCTTTAAAGATTGGAGATGTAAACCAGTTTATGGATGTGATGATGAGAGTTCACATGGCATATGATTTAGAAGTTCCAAGCTTGTTAATAAAAGCACTGCAAGATAAAGATAACTTTTATCTTCTTGGATACAGTTTTTTAAACGGACTACTTGGAAAAGAAAATAAATTACAGGAGGAAAGCCAATGAAAATGAAAGGTTTAACTTTAACAGTAATCTTTGAAGCTTCAAGCTTAAACTATGGTGAAACTGTTGGAAACATTTCAGAGCTAAAAAAACTTACAAGAGATGGTGAAGTATATACCTACATGTCAAGACAGGCTTTAAGGTACGAAGTTTTTAGAAAATTAAGAGAGCTTTATAACGTAGATGCTGGTAAGGAAGTTCCGTTATCAGATGAAAAAGGAACAATCCAGTTTAAACCAACTGCAAACATAAAAGATTATGTAGAAGTTGACCTATTTGGTTATATGAAAACTGATAAAGGCAAAGGTTCTTTGACAAGGTCAGCGGTTGTTAGATTTTCTCCTGCTATATCATTATCTCCAATGGCTTTTGATGTAGAGTTTGGAGCTAATCATGACTTTGCAAAAAGAATAAACGTAAATCCTAATCCGTTCCAGTTTGAAGTTCACAGTTCTTTGTATACCTATACAGTAGCAATAGATTTAGACATGGCAGGAGTAGACCCAAACGATGGCTTAGAGTTAGATGGCACTGAAAAAGCAAGAAGAGTAAACATGGTTCTTGATGCTTTAAAAATCTTAGATAGAGAGATTAAAGGAAGGACAGAAAATTTAAGTCCGTTGTTTGTAATTGGCGGACTTTATCCTGTTAAAAATCCATTCTTCCTTGGAAGGATAAACGTAAACTACGATAGAAATCAAAGAAAGTACAGCTTAAACACAAAAGAAATAGAATCTGTTCTTGGCTTAAAGCTAAATGATAATTCTGTAAAAGATTATACTTCTTGCGGGCTTGTAGAGGGCTTTTGGGCAAATGAAGACTATATTATACAAAATCTAAATGGAAAAACTATTAGCGATTTCTTTGAAGAATTAAAATCTAAGGTAAATCAGCACTATAACGTGAAACGTGAGACGTGAGACGTGAGACGTTGTTTATAGGAGTTAAATTATGAGAGTTTTAAGAGTAAAGCTATATCAAGAGTTTGCATGTTATAGAAAGCCAATGACTTATGGATTTTGGGAGACCTATCCTCTCCCGCCGCTGTCAACTGTAAAAGGATTTTTTCATTATGTTGTAGAGGCAAAAGAGTATATACCGGCAAGATACGGTATTCAAGGAAAGTTTAAATCTGTCGTTCTTGACATGCAAAGCATGTACAAATTTGGTAGAAAAGACTCAGAAAACAAGGGAATTATCATAGAAGGTTTTAACAAGCCACTTTTGAAATCTCCAATATACGTATCCAATCTTTACGCAGTTGAGCTTACAATCTATATAGAGTCTAAATTAGAGTATTTAGAAAAGTTTAGAGAAAATCTTTTAAATCTTGAGTATCCATCACTTGGAAGAAAAGAAGACCTTGTAAGAGTTGACTCGGCAGATATAGTAGAGCTTATAGAAAGGGATTTGTTTGAAGACAACTATGAGTTAAAAGACGGAATCTATTTTTCAAAAGAAAAAGCAAAAGAGCTTGAAGTAAATGGAATAAACTACAGAATGAATTTTTACTACGAAAGCAAAAACGGGATAAAATTTTTCAAGAAAAAGGACGTTGTGTATGTTGATAGTGGGATATTAAAAGACGGAAGCATTTTGTATGACAAAGAGAGAAAAAAAGTTGTTGATTTAATCGGAGATTAACATGAATCAGTATATAGCCAAATTATCAGGAAATAACCAACAAACACTACAAGAACACACAGAAAAGCTTTTAGAAAACTTTGAGATTTTAAAAAAATACATTCAATTAGACAAAGAAACAGAAAAAGCCGTTTATTTAGCTTGTTTATTTCATGATATTGGAAAAGCATCAAAAGAATTTCAAGCAAAGATAACAAAGCAAAAACCACAACCAAAGCAGGAAATACCTCATAATCTTCTATCTGCAATAATTTTTTACTTTCTTAGAAATCCTTATTACAAGGACAATAAACGCTTATTTGAAAAAATACAGTATGCAATAGCATATCACCATGACAGATATGATGCAGATATTGACAAATCAAAGCCGATTTTAGAAGATTTTGCTATCAGAGTTGAAAACGACCTAAAAGATTGGATTTTAGAAAAGTTGAAGAACTTAGAGATTACTCAGTTAAATATTAATAAAGAGAAGCTATCTATTGCTATTAATTTCTGCTATTAGAATTTAAAAAGCAGATTTTAAGAAATGAAAATTTTCTAAA
>NZ_ABZS01000166.1 GCF_000173615.1 Sulfurihydrogenibium yellowstonense SS-5
TTTTTAGCTTCTTCTTTTCCTACCTTTTGTTCTAACTTCTCCAGAAGCTCATAATCTATCACGTAAGCCATTTAAATCTCCAAAATAGCTAATAATAAAAATTTATTCTATCATAAGAATATTTCAAAAAGAATATGTAAGAGAGAATGTTCTAAAATTCTTGTAAGTTGTATAATGGATTGTAAAAATGAGTTTATTTTGTCAGTTATCCCGAGGATTTACTGAAAAACATACTTTTTAAATTCTATAAAAATTACTAATTTCTCGTCCAAGGTATTATAAATAATATATAATATTATGAAAATAAGTCGGGTGAGAAATTCAAAAAAACATGAGATTCTTCGCTTCGCTCAGAATGACATCTAAGGTTATCCTTTTTCTGACGCTTATTATTCAACCTTTTCCTGTTATCCTGAGGCCGTAAGGCCGAAGGATCTCATTTTTAATTTATAAAAACTGCTAATTTCTCACCCAAGGTATAATATATAATATTATGAAAATTTAGACTAAATACAATGATTTTTAAGTAGGAAAGATTCATGAGAAACTTAAAGGAAGCGCTTGGCATTTTGTTGAAAGAGCAATATGCACCATATCTTGTTTCTAGCTTGTATTTGCGCCTATTCCCGGAGGATAGAGTTAACAAGAAGTATTTGACTATTTTTAAAGATATGGCAAAAGCTCAAAAGGAAAACTTAAAGCATAGAAAGTTGGATAAGGAAGTGCATGATTCTGTACTGGAAGACTTTGAAAAGATGGGTGAATTTTTAAGCAATCCGGAAAACTTGGAGGGCTGTAGAGGTATTGCCCTGTTTTCCTGTAGCGCCAAGGATACATTCGTACCTATAAAGCTCCCATATACATACAGAAACAGACTTATGGTAGCTCCAGATCCTTTGGTAAGGGAGATTGCAGCTATAGATGAAGAGCTGGGGATTATTGGTGTGCTCTTGATAGACAGAAAGCATGTTAGGTTTTTTCTAATGGATTTTGAAAACATCGGAGAGGTTGCTGACTTTTTGGAACCTTTAGCAACAAGAGCTCATAAGTTCCACAGCGGTGGAGCATCCCTAAAGGGTGCTGAAGGAACATTCACATACTCCATGCCTTCAAGGGTTGCCGCACCTAATATGGTTCAGCATGGAATAGGTGAGTATAGATTTAACATGAGAATTCAGGAAGAAAAATACAGACTTTTCAAAATAGCCAACGATGCACTGATGGAAGCTTGGAAAAAGACCAAGTTTGACAAGCTTGTTATAGGCAGTGAAAGAGAGGATATAAGAGAGATAGAAGACCATCTTCACTCTTATTTACTCAACATATTGGTGGGATATGTGGGACTTAATCCTTCTGAGGCAACGGAGCATACAGTAAGGAATGCAGCGTTGGAATTATTATGGCAAAAAGACAGAGAACAAGAGGAAGAGCTTGTAAATAAACTATTAGAGCTTAAAGGTAAAGGACTTGCGGTAGAGGGTCTATCTAAAGTTTTAGAACAGCTATATATGGGCAATGTGAAAACCCTTTTGGTAGCAGAAAACTTTGAAAGCTCTGGCTACTTCTGCCCAAATTCTCATATCCCCGTATTGAATCCTGAGTGTCCTTTATTAGGGGAAGAACCATATCCTGTTGAGGATATAGTGGACGAGACTATAGAACTTGCCTTGGACGAAAGGGCAGTTGTGGAGATAATAGTTAGAGAAGACCTTCAGAAGAAGTTTGATGGCGTGGGAGCTCTTCTTAGATGGAAGATATAAACCTTAAACTGGTGGGCTTTTCGATTGAATGATGAAAGATTATGGCTTACTTTTCCCGAGGCTGTAAAGCCGAGGGGGACCACTTTTTATATAAAAAAATACGTTGGATGAGAAATTGGGTAAAAGTGGGAAATTCTTCGCCGGCTACAGAATGACTTTAATTTTGTAAGGGCGATTCATGAATTGTTCCCTACTTTCCACATTCTAAGGGCGCAAGTCGAAGGATATTCTTTTTAAAATTTTATAAAAATTATCAATTTCCCATCCCAAGGTTTTCTTTTGTAAACATATTATCTCCTTGCCCAACATACAACAAAATAGATACATTCCGATACTACAAAGGAAGAACTATTGATATTAACAAAGATTTAGGTCATGGCCCATCAGACTACGCAAAAACTGTTGAGCTTGCATCTCATGCATTAGATCACGATAATGACCCTAATGCAAAAGTTCCACTTGGTATCTTCTTAAAGATTGAAAAACCTACTTTTGAAGATAAAGTTCTTGCATTGAAAGAAAAGTATGGTGCTTCTGACAATCCAGACTGGGATAAAATCCTAGAAAGATACAGACCATAACATATCTATATAGGCAGGTCTTCGTGCCTGCCTAAATTTTTGTATTTCTCGCTTTCATAAAACGTTAAAAAGAAGTTCTTTACTTGTCAGATAGATTATAAGAAAATAACGATCCGTTTGTCCCGCAGCCATCGAAGAATATCATATCCCAAAGAGTATGTACCAATTTTTAACAATTTTAACAAAGTCTAAAAATCAATTAACTTTTGAATACCATTCTGAAGCATGCTAATAACCTCAACTTTATGCTTCTAAAGTGTCACTCTGAACAAAGCGAATAACCTCCTATTTTAAAAGGAGGAGATCATTCGGCCTTTGGTCTCAGGATGATAATAAAAGGTAAACTTATTTTGCATATACATTCTGCAACTTACAAAAATTTTTGCAACACTCTATATATCAACCTTTTTTCAAAACTCTACTAACAGAAAATACACCCGGCGTATTCTTTATAGATTTTAAAATCCCATTTAAATGTTCTTTATTTCTAACTTGAATTGTTAAATCTATTATTGCCTTACCGGATTTTAATGTTTGAACACGAGCATTTGATATGTTTGATTTTGAATTAGCTACCGCATTAGAAACATTTGCCAGTATTCCGGGCTTATCTTCAGTAAATATTCTTATTTGACAGTTGTATAAATGATATATATTCTTACCCCAAGCGACATTGATGATTCTTTCAGGCTCAGATTCTAAAACCGGTTTAATGTTAGAGCATTCTCTTCTATGAATAGCAATGCCTTTTCCTTTTGAAACTATGCCATAAATTTCATCCCCCGGGACCGGCATACAGCATTTTGATAAATGAGACAAAATATTTGATATTCCATCAACTTCTATCGTAATATCCGAAGCTGCTTTTTTGTTTTCTGATTTTGTTTCTGTATCTTCTTTATCTTCCCTTAAAAGTCTAATAACTTTTGCAGGTGAAATTTTTCCATCACCAAGAGCAGCTAAAAAGTCTTCAAAGGTTTTGTAGTTATATCTTTTTAAAATTATATTCCTTTCTTCTTCTGTTAGCGTGCTTAATTTTTTATTGATCTTCTTTAAAAATTTATCTAATAACTTTTCTCCAAACTTAATTGACTTTTCTTTCTCAACCTTTGCTATATATTGCTTTATGTTTGTTTTTGCTTTAGATGTAACTACAAAATTAAGCCAATCTCTTGAAGGATTATGTCCCTCTTTTGTTATAATTTCTACAACATCACCGCTTTTTAGCTTTGTATCAAGTGGAACCAATTTACCATTTACTTTAGCCCCAACTGCTTTGTGACCAACCTTTGTATGTATGGCATATGCAAAATCTACCGGAGTTGAACCAGATGGAAGCTTAATCAGATCACCTTTTGGTGTAAAAACATAAATTTCATCAAGAATTAGGTCATTACTAATATCATTTATTATTTCGCTACTTGAATTTTCTTTTAATGTTTCTAACAGATT
>NZ_ABZS01000165.1 GCF_000173615.1 Sulfurihydrogenibium yellowstonense SS-5
TAAAGCTGAAGTAGCTTTAGAAATACTTCAAGAAAACGAAACCATGAGAGAGATTGTCTGCGGAGGATAGCTAAAAAGTTTAGACTTATTAATTAGAAAAATAAAAGACCTCATGGAAATATTGGAGAAAACGGTATAAAAAATCAATACAGATCTATCCCTATTTCAACTAGCATCTAAAATAAATCAAAAAAATCCTATCCCTCTACTCTTCAAATCTAACTATTGTTACTCCAAGACCACCTTCGTGATATGGTGCATCTTCGTATTTTAGCTTAAAAGGAAGTTTGTCTAAGTACTCTCTTACTGCGTTTCTTAAAACGCCTGCTCCATAGCCATGGATTATTTTAAAGGTAGTATAACCTTCAAGAATTACTTTATCGATATACTTTTCTAACTCTTTTATAGCCTCTTCTTTTGTCTTGCCAATTAGATTGATGGATGGAGTTATATCTGTTTTTGACTTGGTTATTTTAAAGGTTGTTTTTTCTTCTTTAGGCGGTCTTTTTTCAAGCTGACTTAAAGGTAGCCATATTTTTATCCCGCCGAAGTTTACATTCGCTTTATCTTCTCTGATGGCAATAACCGTTCCTTCCTGAGTTTTTCCTTTTATTCTTACAACATCACCTTCTTTAATCTCTTCTGCCTTAGTTTCTTCTTCTGTTTTTATATTGATGCTTTTCTTTTCTTTGACAAATTTTTCTAACGGTGCTCCGGTTTGTCTTTCTTTTACTTCTTTTAAGACTTCATAGCCTTCCTGTCTTATTTTTTCTACAAAATCTTGAATTTCTTTTAAACTTTCTTTCCATTTTTCTTTTTTGTCTTTTTCAAGCTGTTTTGCTAAGTTTTCGTATTTTGCTTTTTCTAATTCTAATTGCTGTTTTAATTGGTTTATCTCTTTAATTTTCTCTTCATATTCTGATATTAACGCTGAAAATTTAGATGCTAATTCTTCAAAATTTAGTAAATCCTTAGATATTAAAGATTTAGCTTTTTCTATGATTTCTTTTTGTAAATTTAGCTTTTGGGCTATGTAAAACGCCATGCTTTCGCCTACTGCATTGTAATAAATTTTATAAGTTGGTGTTAAGGTTTCTTTGTCAAATCCAACTGCTGCTATCTTAAAGTAATCGTTGTTTAATACGTAAGCTTTTATTTTCTTTAAGTGTGTGGTAGCTATTACTCTTATGTTTTTTTCTTTTACATAGTCTAAAATTGCTATACCAATGGCTGATGCAAAGTCTGGGTCTGTTCCTGGTATAAGCTCATCAAACAGTAAAAGAGAGTTTTTATCTGCTAAATCTAACATCTCTTTTATGTTTTTAATGTGTGCTGAGTATGTAGATAGATTTTCCTCTATACTTTGATAGTCTCCAATGTCTATAAATATTCCGTTAAAGATTGGAATTTTACTTCCTTCATCAACAGGTATGGCTATGGCTGATTGAAAAATTAAAGATAAGAGTCCTGCTGTTTTTAGTGCTACTGTCTTTCCGCCTGTATTTGGTCCTGTAATTACCAATCCTCTCTTTTCGTCAAGTAAAATGTCTATTGGAATAAATGGCTTTTCTTTAAGTAAAAAGATAGGATGTTTTGCATTGTAAAGCTGATATGATTCTCCTATCTGTGGAAATCTACAGCTGAAAGCTTTTGAAAATTTAGCTTTTGTGTAGAGAATGTCAAACTCAATCAAAGCATCAAAAGAGTTTGAAATAAAGCTGATTTTTGTTCTAATTATGTCTGTTAAGAATTTCAGTATTTTTCTAATTTCTAAGTTTTCTTGGAGTTTTAAATCTGTTAGTTTGTTGTTCAGCGGTACTACTTCAAATGGTTCTACATAGACTGTATTTCCTGAAGAAGACCTGTCTTGAATGATGCCCTTTATTCTATAGGAAAAGTTATACTTTACAGGAATAACAAATCTATCTCTTCTTAAGGTGATAAGCTTTTCTTGAATTGCGTCTTGGTAGTTTGGATTGTTCAAGATTTTTTCAAGCTGATTATTTATAAGCTTTTCAACTTCCTTAATCTCTTTTCTAATCCTTGCTAAATCTTTACTTGCACTGTCTTTTACAGTAAAGTCTGAGTCTATGCTGTCTGTGATAAACTTTTCAAGCTCTCTAAGTGGAGTAAGATTTTGAAACAGCTTTTTAAGATGGTTTAGAGTATGGTTTGATAAAAAAGATTTTACATTCTTGACTACTCGTAAAATTTCTCCGATTTCAAAAATCTCCTTAGGAGATAAAATACTATCTTTAACCTTTGCAAGGTTTATTGCTTGGGTAATGTCAGGAAATTCTGAAAGTGGGAAATATCCTTCTTTTAAAAAGATGGATTCAAACTCAGATGCTTTTGCTATTTCTCTCTCTAAAAACTCTCTGTTTGTAATAGGTTTTAGATTGTTTATCATATTTTTCGTTATCTCGTTATGGGTATAGCTTGAAAGTAGGTTCAAAAACTTTCTATACTCTAAACTTTCTAAATCTCTTTCTCTCATTCTCTCATCTTGTTATAAAGTGTTTTTAGGTATACCAATACTTTTGGAAGCTCTTCATAAACTTCATCTGCCATATACTCGCTGTATATGTGGACTGTACTATTACGCAAATCTACTATTTTTAGCCAATAGTCATCGTATTCAATCAGTCCTTGGGTAAATGCTTCTCTTATGCAACCTTTTGGAGATTTACAAATAATGCCGTATTTTTCTTCTAAATAAGTCTTTAAAGTCTTCCATGCTATATCAAAAGCTATCTCAAATCTTTTTATTGCCGAGTCCCTGTTTATTTCTGATTTTTCTAAGCTTAGAACTTCTTCTAATTTTAATAAAATTTTTTCTAAATCTTTTGTAAGTTTTTCTAACTTCATGGGTATAAATACTCTATAAACTTCTTTGCTTCTTTTTTAAAATCATCATCAACTTCGTTAAAATCGACGAAATCTATTTTATATAAAGTTGGCAGATTTTCAAGCTCTTCTTGAATTTCAAGTTTTACGTGAGATGGAATTTTTGGTCCTTCTACTGCTAAATCTATGTCCGACCTTTCATCTGAATTTCCTTTTACCCTTGAACCAAAGAAAAAAACTTTATACTTACTTAAATCTAAATGTTTACTTAAAATTCTCAAAATATCTTCTTTTAGCTTTTCTTCCGAGTAATGCTCTAATTTCATTTATTTCTCAAGTTTTTTCAAAATCTCCGGAAGTTTTGGAAGGATTGTAATAACTCTTTTCCATTTTTTCCACTCTATCGCATTTATAGAACTTCCGTATATGCCGTTTGGTGGTAAATCACTACCTACACCGGATTTTGCAGTCACTATAACATTATCTCCAATTGTAATATGGTCTGCAACACCTACCTGACCGGCAAGAATTACATTATTCCCAATCTTGGAACTTCCGGCAATTCCAACCTGCGAGACCAAAATCGTGTTTTGACCTACCTTACAGTTATGACCTATCATCACAAGATTGTCTATTTTTGTGCCTTTCTTTATGACTGTTTCATCCAACATAGCCCTATCTATTGTAGTATTTGCTCCAATCTCTACATCATCTTCAATGATAACTTTTCCTATATGTTTTATCTTTTTATGCTTTCCATCCTCTTGATAGTATCCAAAACCATCTGCGGCAATCACGCTGTTTGCATGAATTATCACATTGTTTCCGATAGTTGTGTCTTTATAAATTACAACGTTTGGGTATAAAATGCAGTTGTCCCCTATCTGAGTATTTTCTCCGATATAACAAAAAGGATGTATTATACAGTTATTTCCAATCTTAACATTGTCTTTTATGACCACATACTCATGTATTTGACTGCTTTTCCCAATTCA
>NZ_ABZS01000164.1 GCF_000173615.1 Sulfurihydrogenibium yellowstonense SS-5
CCCACACGGTTCAGATGGAACCCGCTAAATTTTTACTCAAAAATAAAATCGCTTATAGCTTACTCTATCAATATTCTTATAACCATTATACCAAACTTTTAAAAAACCTGCAAGTTGATATTTTTTTCCGCAAACCTCGATATACAGAAAATATATTATTATATTTTATCCTTTAACTTCCTATCACAAGCCAACTGCCAAAAACCCCAAACTCAGAAGCCCGCTGCAAATATCACTTTTTAACTTGCCGATCTCAAAAAATTTTAAAATAAAAAATTTCAAATTTTCAAAAATTTAAAAGCTAAAAAATCTAAAATCAAAAAATTTAATTTAACAAGTACTTACATTCACTTTTCAAAAAAATCCCTTTCAAACCATCACTACACAAGCTTAAATCAAACATTAAAAAATAAAATTACATTACCAATACCTTAGCTTTACTGACTGTTAAGTCATCTCACCAAGCAATTAAACAATCAAATAAAAATCATTAAAATATTGATAAACCAATCTCCAACGTCTCACATCTCACGTCTCACGTCATCACGTAAAACAAGCTTGTGCGGGCTAACCTATTCAATTGCCAAGGTTCAGATAAAAAATTAATAAAAAGTTATATAAGTATACAAAAAAATTTTCTACATGTCAAGCAGAACATGAAAGCTGTTTAAAAAATCTTGCAAGATTACCTTTCCGTTTCATCATGAGACTATAAGCCTAAGAATCTCCTCTTTTAAAATAAGGAAATATGAGATTCTTCGCTTCGCTCAGAATGACAATGTTGATTTTTGGAACAGGCTCAGCAGAAATTAAATAATTATAAGATGGATTTTTAAAGTATGATAATATATTTTTTTAAACCACAAAATACGAGGTCAGCCGTTGAAAAAGATAAATATCGGGATTGTTGGATATGGTGTAGTTGGTAGTAGCGTTGTTAAAATCTTGGATAAAGACAGAGAAATCATCACTCAAAAATCAGGTTTAGATATAAACGTTAAAAAAGTCTATACAAGAAATTGGAATAGAAAATTATTTTACCCAATAGATGATAGCAAAAAAGCCAAAACAGTTGATGAGATAATAAACGATAAAGATATAGATATTGTCGTTGAAGTGGCGGGTGGAATAGAGTTTCCATACCATCTTATCACACAGGCAATAAAAAACAGAAAAAACATCGTAACTGCAAATAAAGCACTACTTGCAGAAAAAGGCAAAGATATATTTAGTCTTGCACAAAAGTATGATGTTAGAATTGGCTTTGAGGCAGCGGTTGCCGGCGGAATTCCGATAATAAAAGCACTTAGAGAAGGATTAGTTGCAAATGATATAAGCAAAATCTACGGAATTTTAAACGGAACAACTAATTATATACTTACATCTATGTACACAGAAGGAAAAAGTTTTGAGCAGGCATTAAAAGAAGCACAAGAAAAAGGCTATGCAGAAGCAGACCCAACCCTTGACATAAACGGAACAGATGCGGCACATAAAATATCCATCCTTGCGTCTTTATCCTTTGGTGGGTTTGTTGATTTTTCGCAAGTCTACGTAGAAGGAATAGACAAAATAGATACGTTGGATATAGAACTTGGAAGGGAGCTTGGATACACTCTAAAACTTCTTGCTATTGCAAAATCTCATGGAGAAGAGGTAGAAATAAGAGTAAATCCTACGTTCTTACCATCTTGGCATCCACTTTCTAAGGTTGACGGAGTATTTAATGCTGTGATGGTAGAAGGTAATAACGTTGGCGAAACTATGTTTTATGGAAGAGGAGCAGGTGGACTGCCAACGGCAAGCGCAGTAATCAGTGATATTGTATGTATTGGAAAATCCATTGCCAACAACTTAGGAAGAGATTTAGAAATCACATCTATGGATTGGAAGCATAAAGATTTGACCCTTACAAAAGTAAAAGATTTTTACACAAGATACTACGTAAGATTTACAGTTCCGGACATTACAGGCATCCTTGCAAAGATTGCATCAGTGTTTGCAAAGTATAACATCAGCATTGCAGCAGTCATTCAAAAAGAAAAAATTTTAAAACTTCAAAAAGAAACAAAAGAAAAAGTGGTTCCGCTCGTGATTCTAACCCATACAGCATCAGAAAACAACATACAGCTTGCTATTAAAGAAATTGTATCTAACAAATACAGCGTAGAAAATCCGGTAATCATAAGAGTAGAGGATGAAGAATGAAGTAAACAAAAAACTTATTTATATAGCCGTAGCAATATTTCTTTTAGTTTTTTCAATCTTTAACCCATTTTTAAACCTATCTTATGAAGCAAAAACAACCATCGGCATTTTCTTATTCTGCATAGCACTTTGGATTTCAGAAATTGCACCCCTTGGAGTAGTAGGACTATTTGGAATAGTTTTATCCATCATTCTTGGAGCAAGTAATGTAAAAACTGCTTTTGAGGGATTTTCAAATCCTGTTATCTTTTTAATGATAGGAAGTTTTTTGATTGCTAACGCAATTTATAAATACGGTCTTGACAAGAGAGTTGCATTATACTTTTTATCAAAAGACTTCTTTTTAAAAAGTCCGTTTAGGCTTGTACTTGGATTTTCTTTACTAACCTTTCTCCTTTCTATGTGGCTAAACAACACCGCTACCACTGTTATAATGGTTTCTATAGCCCTTGGAGTTATTCATCTACTGAAAGACCAGAAAAAACCGGGATTTAAAAAGTTTACTATGCTATTCTTACTCAGCATTGCATACAGTGCATCTATCGGTGGAATTGGTACAATCGTAGGTTCACCAACTAACTTAGTAAGCATTGGATTTTTAAAAGAAAAAGGTATAGAAGTAAGCTTTTTAGATTGGTCTATAAAAGCACTTCCTGTAGCTTTTGCAATCTACGTATTTATGCTTTTATACATAAGATTTAACATAAGAGAGTTTAGTATCTCAAAAGAAGCACTGCTTGAAATCATTCAATCTAACAAGGCACAGCTTGGAAAGATAAAAAATGAAGAGAAAATTGTTGGATTTATTTTTCTGCTGACTGTCTTGTTATGGATTTTGCCATCAATTTTTACATTACTTGGCTTTGAAAGCATCGGCAAACTTTTAAATCAAAAACTTCCTGAAAGCGTGGTTGCAGTCCTGACAGCATCTTTACTGTTTGTCATTCCAAAAGATTGGAAAGAGTTTAAGCCTGTGATGTCTGTAGAAGACTTAAAAGAGATTGACTGGGATACTATCTTACTTTTTGCATCAGGAATCTCTCTTGGAGAGTTAATTACAGAATCAGGACTTGGAAAAGTATTAGCAGAAGCTGTTAAAAATGCTTTTGGTCATGAGATGATATTAGCTTTATTGTTCGTTGTAATTATTTTAGCAATTATTTTAACAGAAATTACTTCAAACACAGCCACAGCAATAGTCTTAACTCCAATAGTAATATCAATATTAGAAAGCTATAATGTAAACCTTATAAATCCTGTAATGTCTGTTGCAATAGCTGCAAGCCTTGCATTTATGCTTCCAATCTCTACACCACCAAACGCAATCGTTTATTCAACCAAGTATGTAGATGTTAAAACTATGATAAAATTTGGTTTTTTACTTGATGTTATAGGAAGTGTTATAATATATATTTTCTTAATTCTTTCAGAATATGCTGGGTGAGAAATTAATGATTTTTATAAAGGAGATCCTTCGGACTTGCGTCCTCAGGATGACAGGAAAAGGTTGATTGATGGGCATCAGAGAAAAGGCAACCTTATTTGTCATTCTGAAGCCGGCGAAGAATCTCCTGCTTTTAAATTTCTCACCTGACTATATTTTATTTTTAAAATAAATTTTAAAGGAGTAGCAAATGAGTGTGAAATGGGAGTTTTCAGCAGG
>NZ_ABZS01000163.1 GCF_000173615.1 Sulfurihydrogenibium yellowstonense SS-5
AATCAGAATCATTTAACAGCTCTTTGTAATTCTTAGGTAATTTCTCTTTAAATCCCAATCCTCTTTTACCTTTTTGTAGTGTAAAAGCCAATGCTAAATGAAATGGATATGCGTTTACATCTATGCCTATTATTCCATTGTCTTTTTTGATTGTGATATGTGGCAGTTTCTCTTCAACAGATATAAAAGCATATACATTGCTGTTTTTTATTTTCAGATTAACTGAGTATGGAAACCATTCTCCATATCTGTATGCATTTTCAAGCATAAACATAAACTCTATCCATTTATCATTTTTTCTTTCAACACTTCTAATTACTTTTGCGTAGATGTATTGTCTATTTCCTGTGTTTATTCTTAAATACAATTCATCATTTATCCACTCAAATCTTAAATTCAGATTTCCTTGTTTTGATTTATCTCCTCTTGAATATAAATTCCCATGTCTGCTTTCTTTCCATTTTGCTTTTAATTCTTTTCTTCTTTTTCCTGTTAGATGATTTTTCTTTAATTGCTCAAATAATTTTCTTAAACCAAATATAAGCTTTTTTGGATTTTGACCTCTTTCTTTGCATGATGAAATAGTTGACTTTGTTAAAAATGTAGAATCATCTGAGTATCTTGTGTTTATGTCAAATAGTTTTGATAAATACTTTTTTAAATCTTTTCTTTTTTCACCTTCTAACAATCTTTGATAAGCATATCTCATAGCAGATGAAAATCTACGCATCAAATCTAATACCGCTTCCTTGTCTTGCGTATTTTGAAATTCAAGTTGGCATTGTAGAGTTATCATTTCTCAATCTCAACCATTTCACTTTAAACTTTTTTACAGAAAATAGCAACTGTTGTTAACCTCCTGTAAATAGTTGTTGTTTTGATAATTATTATATCACTTCAATAACTCTTCTAAGCTATTAGCCAAAATAGCCTTTGTAAAGAGTTTGTCTAACTCTTCTAAATCACTTATTTCTGAAATAAATTTTTCTACATTTTCAGAAACATTGCCAAATCTAATCTTGATTAGCTTTATAATATCTTCTTGTTTTGCTTTTATTAGCCCCTGCTGTAAACCCTGTTGTAAACCCTGTTGTAAACCTTCCATTTTCCATTTTTCTGTTAATGTCATCATCTCTTTTTCACCTCCCAAGATTTCTTTTAACACATTTTCAACTTCTTGTGGGTTGTTTACAACTGAAATATAATCTAAAATGATAAAAACACAACCATCTTGATGGCGTTCAAAAACCTTCTTTAAAATATGTTTATACTTTCTTAAATCTTCGAAAATATGCTTCATTGTAAGAAGTGCTGACACTGTGCAAAAGTCTATGTAGAGTTTATTTATCATCTCTTCATCAGCTACCTTTGAAAGGTCTATTAAGTGATAGTTAAGTTTGTTTGTAAATCTTTCTATAGTTTCTGAGTTAGTCTTTGGTAGTGTGGTTGGTATATTCCATTTTCTTTTACCATGATACAAGACAATGTTGATTATTGGTGGATACTCTTCATACTCTCCTGTTTCTTCCCATAATATCCCATTGTAGTATAAAAGCTGGCTTGGTAGGTTTTTATCTATGTAAGATTTGTGTTCAAATATGATTCTTATAAAGCTTTTTTCGTTTTCTATTTTGCATTCATACAAAAGGTCAAGAAGCGATTTTCCTACCTTCTGTGAGTATTTTTCACTGTTTAATAATCTTATACTTTCTAAGTCTATCTTTTGAGATAGCTCTGGGATAAAATATATCAAGCAGGCTTTTAACTCTCTTTGGCTCAGAAAATATCTGTTTAAAAAATTGGTCGTGAGGTTGTAAGTCATTCATAGCTAATTTATCTACTTATTATATTCTTTAAGCACTTCGTCTGTAATGTCTAATTTTTTATCTGCATAGAGTACACCGCTGATTAAACCGCCGTAAAGAATTAAATCAAGATTTTTATCTTTTGCTATTTTTTGCGCTATTGCTTTTATGTCACTTACCATATTCTTTTCTGCTTCTGCTTTCATTTTCGCAAGCTCTTCATTTGCCTGGATTTCAAGATTTTGAAGCTGTCTTGCTGCTTCTCTAAGTTCCTTCATCTTATCTTCTTTAGCTTTTTGATTTAAAGCTGAAGAGTTTAGCTGGCTTTGTAAAGATGTAATTTTGTTTTGTAGTTCTTTTGCTTTATTTTGATAGTATTTTAACTTTGCATCCAACTCTGCTTTATACTTCTTTCCTTTTGCAGATTGATTCATCACTTTTTCCATATCAACATAGGCAACATTTGTTGCATTTGAGTATCCAAAAGCTAAAAATAATAAAGTTAAAACTGCTAAAAATTTTTTCATCTATCTCCTCCTTATTAGTATACCAAATTTTAACTAAGTCAAAAAATTAATTAATCTTTTTAATCGTCATTCTGTAGTCGAGCTAAATAACTTTTACTTCTCACTTCTCTAATTCTTATTTTTTAAAAGAGTAGATCCTTCGGCTTACAGCCTCAGGATGACAAAGAAATGAATAGCAATGTCTTCTGCAGCTGTGCAAAGAATCTCCGCCCTCTTTGACATTTGAAAGAAAAAAAATCAAAAAAGAGATCCTTCACTTCGTTCAGGATGACGATGAAAGCTCAACCAATGTCATTTTGAAGCTAGTGAAGAATCTTCATTCTCTCTCTCGCTTATTCACTTTCTCACTTTTTAAAGAAGAGATCCTTCGGACTTACGTCCTCAGGATGACAATCAAGGAAAAGCTTACAAAAATTTTTACAACACTCTCTCTTCATTAGAAGAATGTACCTAAAATAAATCCAAATCTTGAGCTGCTTACACCGGATGGTGGATTTAAAACTTTACCATAATAAAGCTCTATGGGTGCAAATGGAGTAATGATTTTTAAGCCCACGCCTGTGGAGTAATACATGTTGGAAAATGGATTGCCTTTGTCATAGCCTTTACCTTGGTCTAAAAATACGTATCCCCATAAAAATCTTTCTACGATTGGATGTGCTAATTGGTAGTTTAAGATAATCTCTCTTTTTGCTCCAGCCGGGTCTTTGTTTTCATCCAATGGACCGGCTCTACCCCAATCAAAACCTCTAATTGTAAAGTCTCCACCTACAAAGAAAAGCTGGTCAAGTGGTATTGTTTTAGATATCTTTTCTACAAATCCAAATGTACCTTTGACAGAGAATATAAAGTCTGTATAGAAAATCTTATCTGGAATAATTTTTGAAGCACTAAAAACTGCCTTATAAAAATCTCTCGTTCCGGTACCGGCAGAAAGTGTCAATGTTATATCACTTCCTCTTGTTGGAAGAATAGGATTGTCTATTGAGTTTCTGTTTATAAACCAGTAGGTTGAGTATAAATCATACTTTCCGGCTTGCTTTTTAATGTATGTTGAGGCAGTATCTAAAATATCTTTGTACTCGCCTTTTTCTAAGGTCAGACCAACGCCTGTCCTCCAAAATTCTTTAAATTCGTAAGATAAGGTAGGAGAAAAACCTTTTTTTGTAGAGATAAACGTTGTATAGTTTACATATGAATCATATAAATTTAGTCCAAGGTCTAACGGCTTATAAAACGCCCATCTATGTAGATAGTTTAGAGAGTTATTTCTGTACTTTGAACCAACGGTTAATGATAGTCCTAAAGTATCGCCAGTACCTAAGAAGTTTCCTTTTCTAATTGATGCAAAGAATGATAAGTTTGTTTGTTGGCTGTATCCTGCACCTATAGACATCTGACCTGTAAATCTTTCATTTACCTTTGTCTCTAAATCCATCTCATCGTCAGACTTTACCTGTGGGTCAAACCCAATCATATTGTAATAACCAAGTCTGTACAATCTTGCTTGAGACCTTAAAAGTTTGTCTTTTTTAAATACATCTTCCGGGTGCCAATCTAAGTTCCCC
>NZ_ABZS01000162.1 GCF_000173615.1 Sulfurihydrogenibium yellowstonense SS-5
AGAGATATACCTTGTGAAATTTTTCTAAACAGCGACAAAATAGAAGACTTAGCCATAGCTACGCTATGTAATGTAAAAGATAGAGAAAGGCTGTTTAAAAAAATAGCAGAAAAACTAAACAGCTTAGGAGAAAAGGAAAGAGCCGATTGGATAACAAAGATATTGACTATCTTAGGACTAAGAGATAACTTAATAAAAGATTTTGAAAAAGTCCTAAAGGAGGAAGTAAAAATGCCAATCACAGTATCCTTAGATGCAGAAATAGTAGAAAACTTTCCATACATAGGTGATTTAGTAAAATTGGCAAAAAAACAAGCAATCCAAGAAGGCTTACAACAAGGTCTACAACAAGGTTTACAACAAGGTTTGCAACAAGGTTTGCAACAAGGTTTGCAACAAGGGTTATTAGAGGCAAAACGTGATGATATAAAAAGAATAATAAAAGCAAAATTTGGACAAGTTCCTGAAGATGTAGAAAAATTAATATCCTCTTCTGATGATGTAAATTTTTTAAACGAATTTTTAATGAAAGCTGTTTTGGCTAAAAGTATTAACGAGTTAATGGAGGTCTGAAATAAGAATGAATTTTGAAGAAGCAGATAAATATCTATTTCCAAATTATGCAAGACTTCCTTACTCTTTTGTAAAAGGTGAAGGATGTTATTTGTATGATGAAGATGGTAAAAAATATCTTGATATGCTGTCAGGCATTGCAGTAAATCAGCTTGGATATAACCATCCAAAATTGACCGAAAGTATCTGCAGACAAGCAAAAGAAATAATTCATGTATCAAACCTTTTTTACATAAAACCACAGTATGAAGTGGCAAAAATTTTAGTTGAAAACTCCTGCGGTGATAAAGTTTTTTTCTGTAATTCAGGAGCTGAAGCAAACGAAGCACTGATAAAACTCATTAGAAGATACTTTTACGATAAAAAAGAAAACAGATATGAGATAATCACTTTTGAAGGAAGTTTTCACGGAAGAACCTTAGCAACGATTACAGCAACAGCTCAGCCAAAATACCAAGAAGGATTCCAGCCATTACCAGAAGGGTTTAAATATGCAAAGTTTAACGATATAGACTCTGTAAAACAGTTAATAAACGATAAAACAGCAGCGGTATTGATAGAACTCGTTCAAGGAGAAGGTGGCGTAAATCCGGCAGATAAAGAGTTTATAAAAGAGCTTTACTCTCTTTGTAGAGAAAATGGAATATTATTTACAGTAGATGAGGTCCAAACAGGAATAGGAAGGACAGGAAAACTTTTTGCATACCAGCACTACGATATAGAGCCGGATATAATATCATTAGCTAAAGGTCTTGGCGGAGGCGTTCCTATAGGTGCCATCATTGCAAAAGACGAAATAGCAAAATCATTTGTTCCAGGTACCCATGCATCAACCTTTGGCGGAAACTATTTAGCAGCAGCTGCAGCTAAGGTTGTTTTAGAAGAGATATTATCTGATGGATTTTTGGATAAAGTTATTGAAAATGGAGAATATTTAAAAGAGAGATTAAAAACTTTTGGTTATCCGGTAAAAGGTTTAGGTCTTATGATAGGCATGGATTTACCAGAAGAAATTTCAGCAAAAGAGATAATGAAAAAAGCATTAGAAAATGGATTAATAATCGGAACAGCAGGAAAAAATACACTAAGATTTGTTCCACCATTGATAATTCGAAAAGATGACATAGATTTAGCAGTAAATATTTTAGAAAAAGTTTTGGGGGAAAAGTAAGTGGAAATAACTCAAGCCACCATCGTAGATTTTCTTAAAAATCAAAAAAAACCTGTCTATCTTAAACAAATTTTAAAAGCCTTTAATTTAGACAAAAAAGAAGATAAAAAATTAGTCAGAAGACTACTTAGAAAACTTCAAAAAAATAAAATTGTCCTTTATAAAAATGGTGGCTATATCTTAAAAAGAGAAATTCAAGAAAAAGAAAATCTTATAAAAGGAAAAGTAGAGGCACACGAAAGCGGTTTTGGATTTTTAATCAGAGAAGATGGAGAACCAGACCTTTTTATTCCACCTATAGAAATGAGATATTTGTTTGATGGAGATATTGTCTTAGCAGAAGAAAAGATTTATAGAGGAAAAAAAGAGGCAAAAATTGTAAAAGTCTTAGAAAGAAGAGTAAAAACAGCCGTTGGAAAATTGAAACAAGAAGGTAATAGATATTTTGTTTATCTGCTTGACTTTGTAATACCGCATAAAATATACGTAGATAAAAAAGAAGCAAAAAAATATGAACTTGATAACTACGTAGTAGTTGAAATTTTAAGATATCCAGAGCCAAAAGTAGAAGCAAAAGGAAGAATAATAAAAGACCTTGGAAAAGTCAAAAACACCCAAACTGTCGCAGAGATAGTAGCAAGAAAGTACGACTTACCACTTACCCACTCTCCGGAGGCCTTAAAAGAAGCAGAAAAACTGCCTTCTGTTGTAAAAATTACAAAAAATAGAAAAGACCTAACAAAACAGATATGTTTTACCATAGACCCGGAAAGTGCAAGAGACCATGACGACGCAGTAGCGATAGAAAAAGAAGGAGATAAATATAGACTATATGTTCACATTGCTGATGTCTCCCACTACGTTAAAGAAGGTTCTGCCATAGATAAAGAAGCATTCCAAAGAGGAAATACTTACTACCTTCCGGAAAGAGCGCTTCATATGCTACCGGAAAGGCTTGCAAGCCAACTTTGTAGTTTAAAACCTCGCGAAAAAAGGTATGCATTCACATGCGAGATGCTTATAGATAAAAAAGGGAACGTGGTTGAGTATGATATATATGAAAGCGTTATAGAAAGTAAAGCAAAGCTTACATACGACCAAGCACTTGGAATAATCTTTGGACAGCCGGAGCTTGAAAAAGCTTTTCCATACTTAGTTAAACCACTTAAACATATGAAAGAGCTTGCAGAAATTTTAATGAAAGCCAAAGAAAAAAGAGGAAGTATAGACTTTGACATGCCGGAGTCTCAAATACTGTTTGACCAATACGGTAATCCTTATGATGTTGTACCTTACGAAAGACATTTAGCCCACAGAATTATAGAAGAGTTTATGATAATAGCAAACGAAACAGTCGCTAAACATATGGAAAAAAACGGATATCCGTTTATCTATAGGGTTCATGAAAAACCAAAATTAGAAAAAGTTATGGCATTTGTAGATTTAATGGCAGGTCTTGGCTACAAAGTAGAGTATCCAAAAAAAGATGTAGACTCTAAATTTATTCAAAAAATTATAGAAATGGCAGTAGGAACTCCGGAAGAGTCATTGGTTAGATTCTTGGCTCTAAGAACGATGAAGCAGGCAAGATACTCACCAGAAAATATAGGACACTTTGGCCTTGCTTCAGAATGTTATACTCACTTTACATCTCCGATACGAAGATATGCTGACGTGTGGGTTCATCGACTTCTTAAAAAAGCAATCAAAAAGAAATTTACAAAGAAAGATATGGAAGAATTGCCTAAGAAGTTAGATATAATTGCAAAACAATGCTCAGAAAGAGAAAGGGTGGCAGATGATGCAGAAAGAGACGCCTTAGACATCTTAAAATTAAGAATTCTCAAAGATAAAGTTGGAGAAAAGTTTGAAGGTATCATTACAGGTGCTATGGCTTTTGGTTTATTTATAGAGATAGAAAGATATATAATTGAAGGTTTAGTTCCGATAGACTCTCTGCCCGGTAAATTCAAATACGATGAAAAAAACCATCAACTTATAGGCGATAAGATGAAGTTTAGACTTGGAGATAAAGTTTTAGTTGAAATTGTAAAAGTTGATGAAGATACTAAAAGGATAGATTTAAAGTTGGTGGAAAAGTTATAGTTAAGAAGGTGGTGAGATACAAGAAGTTAAATGCTTCTATTTTCTCACTTTCTTAATTCTTTGATAGTGAGACTGCTTGC
>NZ_ABZS01000161.1 GCF_000173615.1 Sulfurihydrogenibium yellowstonense SS-5
GCCAGGTCCAGAACGCCTGCCTGTCACGCAGGAGGTCGTGGGTTCGAATCCCATCGGCTCCGCTTTTTAATACAAAAGAAGGTATAAAATGCATCGCAAGAGGGAAAAATCTGACTATATAGTTCAAAACGTAGATTTGGCCTTTGATATTTTATTTTACATAGCCAGAAGACAATATACAAAACTTAAAGATTTAGAGGAAAAATTTCAGACAAATTATACAAATCTTGAAAAAATCTTGGAAGTCCTTATTATTCGTGGTTATTTAGATTATAACAAAAGAAAGAAAATATATTCTTTAGGAATAAAAAACTTTGAACTCGGTCATTCATATATTTCTCACACTGAGATTAGAAAACAAGCAAGACCTTTTTTACAAAAACTGGCTGAAGAGTTTCAAGAAAACGTATATCTTGCAACACGTAGCGGACATGAAATTGTATATATAGATTCTTACGAAATTCCAAGAAGTGTAGTAGTTAAATCAAGGGTTGGAAGATTACTTCCAATGTACGCATCAGCTTCTGGAAAAGTACATCTTGCATTTATGGATAAAGAGGATTTAGAAGAATTTTTTAGAGAAGTAAAATTAGAGAAATTTACTGAAAATACAATAACAGATAAAAACCTACTATTAAAAGAATTAGAAGAAGTTAGAAGAAATGGGTATGCCATAGATAATGAAGAGTGGGAAAAAGAAGTTAGATGCATCTCTGTTCCGGTCAGAGATTATACTGGTGATATTGTAGCAGCGATAACGTTATCTGCTCCTGCGTTTAGAATGCCTTTCAATTTGGTTCATGGAAAAATGAAGGATAGTTTTAAACAGGCTTCCCAAGAGCTATCGGAAAAACTTGGATATTCAAAAGAAATTCAGCTTTAGAAACTCTCCGTCTAATTGCTCGAAATTAAGTTCTTTTTATTGTCAATCCGAGGACTTTAATCTGAAGGATTCCTGACACCATTGCTCTGTCATCCTACTATAAAGATAAAGCGAGACTGTTCCAAAAATCCATATCGTCATTCTGAGCGAAGCGAAGAATCTCATGTTTTTTATTTTCAAGTCAACAAATAAGTGTAATGCAAAAAATCTTAGACATTGGACTTATCCCTGCTATAAAGATGAAGGAAATTTTTAGAGTAAAAATAAAACATCCATTGAGACAGTTATCAAAGGAAAATTGGTTAAAGTATGGAAAGAAAAGATATAGAATAGAATCTTTATTTGGTAATATAAATAACAAAGCAAATTCAGTGTTTAAAGTTAAAAGAGAAGATATAGCTAAGAAGTTAGCTATTGCTTGGGCTATTCTTTGGAATTTCTACATGATTTTAATTTATGTATTTTTTTTGGAACAGTCTCATCGTAGCTAATTTTCTAAAATTTTTAATCCCATATAAACCTATTTTATTTATCCAATCACTGTTGCTAATTTTTTTAATTTTTCAAGTTGGTCTCTGATTTCTGCTGCTTTTTCAAACTCCCAATTTTTAGCATAGTCCCACATCTGTTTTTCAAGCTGCTCAATCTTTTTCATTAAATCTTCTTCTGAGTTTATATCGTCCGGTAGCTGGTTATATATTTCAAGTATTCCAAGCTCTTCTAAGGAGATTAGGTCTTTTACTTCTTTTGAAACAGTTTTTGGAGTTATTCCATGTTTTTTATTGTATTCTTCTTGAATTTTTCTTCTTCTGTTTGTCTCTTCTATCGTCTCTATCATTGCCGGTGTTAGTTTATCAGCGTATAAAATAGCTTTTCCGTTTACGTTTCTTGCTGCTCTTCCGATGGTCTGAATTAATGCTGTCTTAGACCTTAAAAATCCCTGCTTATCTGCATCAAGCGCTGCAACTAAAGATACTTCCGGCATATCAAGACCTTCCCTTAATAAGTTTACACCAACAATCACATCATATTTTCCTTCTCTAAATTCTTTTATTATCTTTACTCTCTCTATCGTGTCTATTTCTGAATGTAGGTATATTGCCTTTATTTCTCTTTCTGTCAGATAATCTGCTAAATGTTCTGCCATTTTTTTGGTTAGCGTTATTACAATGGCTCTTTCGTTCCTTTCTTTGACTTTCCATATTTCATTGATTAAATCATCTATTTGACCTCCGGTCTTTTTGACTTCTATAATTGGGTCAAGCAAGCCTGTTGGTCTGATTATCTGCTCAACTATCACACCTTTTGACCTTTTGATTTCCCAATCTGCCGGCGTTGCAGATACGTAAATTGCTTTTTGTATTTTTTGCACAAATTCTTCAAACTTTAAAGGTCTGTTATCGTAGGCTGATTTCATTCTCCAGCCATATTTAACAAGGTTTTCTTTTCTTGAAAAGTCTCCGTTATACATTGCTTTTATCTGCGGAATTGTAACGTGAGACTCATCTACTATAAGTAAAAAATCTTCCGGAAAGTAATCAATAAGAGTGTAAGGTGGTTCTCCTGGCTTTCTGCCATCAAAGTATCTTGAATAGTTTTCTATTCCTTTACATGTTCCAAGCTCAAGCATCATTTCTATATCGTAATTTGTCCTTTGCCAAAGCCTGTTTGCTTCTATCTCTTTTCCTGCTCTTTTAAACTCTTCTACTTCTATCTCTAAATCTTTTTGTATCTGTTTTATAGCCTCTAACATATCCGGTCTTGGTATAACATAGTGGCTCGCCGGAAAGATAACAGTTCTATCAAGTTTTCTTTTTACATCTCTATTAAAAATATCTATTTCTGATATACTTTCTATTTCATCGCCAAAAAACTCAACTCTTACAATAATGTCTTCTGTGTATGCCGGTAAGATTTCAACTGTATCACCTTTTACTTTAAACGTTCCTCTTTTTAATGAAAAGTCATCTCTCTGATATTGAAGTTCTACCAATTTTCTCAAAAGTGTTTGTCTGTCTATTTCCATTCCAACGTAAAGTTGTAATCTTAACTTTTCATAAAATTCTGGCGTTCCAAGTCCGTATATGCAGGATACAGAAGCTACTACAATCGTATCCGGTCTCTCTATCAGACTTCTTGTTGCTGAGTGTCTTAGCCTATCTATTGCATCGTTGATTGCGCTGTCTTTTTCTATGTAAAGGTCTTTTTGTGGAATGTAGGCTTCAGGTTGGTAATAATCATAATAAGACACAAAGTATTCAACGGCATTATCAGGAAACAGCTCTTTTATTTCTCTGTAAAGCTGTGCTGCTAAGGTTTTGTTATGGGATAGTATCAAGGTTGGTTTTCCGTATTTTTCAATAAGGTTGGCTATGGTAAAGGTCTTACCTGTTCCTGTTGCACCAAGCAAGACCTGCTGGTTTACACCTGAAATAAGATTTTCATAAAGCTGTTTTATAGCTTTTGGCTGGTCTCCGGTAGGTTTAAAGTTTGATTTTAGATTGAATATTTTTTTACTCATACAAATAATTTATGCTAATTATGGATTAATTCCAACAGTAAACCGTGTCTTACTCCCCACTCGCTGACTGTAATCTCATCTTTTTGGAAAACTTCCATAGCTGTTTGAAATATAACAATTCCCGGCACTATAGCTTCGGCTCTTTTATCTTCTATCATAGGAATTGCTTTTCTTTGGTTTACTGTCATACTTGCAAGTTTATTTAGCCATTTTGTAACTGTTTCATAGGTAAGTTTTGAACCATGAACTTTTTTAGAATCGTACGGATAGATATTATACTCTAAGGCTACAACCGTAGTAATCGTCCCGCCAAGCCCAACTAAAATTTCTGTATCTTTCATCTTCTCATAGGCTATTGGCAATTGCTGTTTTAGAAAGTCTTTTATTTGCATAATCTCTTCTGGCTTTGGCGGGTCTGATTTTATATATTTTTCTGTAAAGTTGACAATTCCAAATGGAAATGATATTGATGCTATTAGTTTTGATTTTTCACCATAGGAAAATTCAGTACTCCCGCCACCTTGGTCTATTACTGTAAATTTTCCCTCGATGTTTA
>NZ_ABZS01000160.1 GCF_000173615.1 Sulfurihydrogenibium yellowstonense SS-5
CTTTTGTAATTAAATTCTTTGAAAACAATGCAAGGTCTGGAGAAATTACATTTACATTACCATTTGATTTTTAAAGTTTAAATTGATTCTGCTTGTAAAAATCCGCATCAAATCCATATAGTCATTCTGCAGACGGCGGAGTATCTCCTGTTATTGCGTCCTTACTTTTAAAATAAATTAAATCATTAGATCCTTCACTTCGTTCAGGATGTTCTATGTTAAATGTTAAGTGGAAAAATAAGAGTGTTCCAAAATTCTGGTAAGCTTGCCTTTCCCTGCCATCCTAAGGCCGTAAGCCGAAGGATTTCCTCTTTTAAAATAAGGAAAAATGAGATTCTTCGCTTAGCTCAAAATGACTATTAGGATTTTTTGGAACAGTTTTAGTGTAACCTTATTAGTCATTCTGCAACCGGCGAAAAATCCCTTACTTTTACTGAATTTCTTAAGCGACGTAATTTAAAACCTTATTCTCTCCATTTTATAGAACATCCCATTGAAGGATACTGAACCGGGTTTATTGGTTTTCCTTCTGCTAAGTTTGTAATCGCTTCTTTTAATTCTTCTTTTGTAACTTTTGATTCATCTTGCCAATTATCATCAATTCTTCCATGATATACAAGCTTATGGTCTCTATCAAATAGATAAATATCTGGTGTACACTGTGCTTTAAAAGCTTTTGCTACTTCTTGAGTTTCGTCTATTAGGTAAGGAAATGGAATTTCCCATTCTTTTATCTTTTCTATCATTTTCTCCGGTGCATCTTCTGGGTAGTTTGGATGTTTATTTGGATTTATTGCAACTGTATTTATGCCAAGTTCTTTTGCGTATTTAGACAATCTTATCAGTCTTGGCCACACAGCAATAGCATAAGGGCAGTGATTGCAAGTAAAGACTACCAATAACCCTTTTTCACCATACAGGTCATCACTTTTATAAACATTACCGAATGGGTCTCTTAGTTCAAAGTCTGGCATTCTTGTTCCAAGTGGTATATCAACTGAATACCTTAAAGCCATGTTTAACCTCCTTTGAAAAATTCTATTAATTCATTTAGTTTTTTAACTTCTATTTGACCTGGTGCGAAAGATTGCCCTATATATGTATATGTTATCAAACTTCCAAATACAAATCCAGCCACTCTCGTAATTTTACCAATCTCTCCCATTGATATAGCAACAATATTTTTATCTTTATTTTTATTAGTAATACACATCACCCTTGCCACATCTTCAAAGCTATTGGCTTTAAAGGCATACTTTACTATATCTGCTCCTTGAGCTTTACAGTCATCAATTAATTTTTGGATTTCATCTTCTGACGGTGTTTTTTCAAAATCATGACAAGACATTAAAAGCAATTTACCTTTGTTTTTGGCAATTTCTTTAACTTTTTCTTTTATGTTTGTTGATGTGTACTCTATATCTATGATATCAACAAAATCAATAACAGCATTGAAGATTTTCAATCTTTCAGAATCCGGCATATCTGACCCTCCTTCTAACTTACTTCTTACGGTTGCGATGGTATAAAAATCATAAGACTTAACTTTATTGGCCACTTCTTTTATGTGATTTAATTCTTTGTTTTCAAATTGGTCTATACGAAGTTCAATAATATCAATATAATTTAATTTTGCATTGTTTAATGTGTTTTCTAAATCTTTGTCTGTTATAGGCAGTGCAATCATTGGTGTTTCTTTAAACATTCTCTTCCTCCCATGGTTCATATTCTAAAATCTGATTAAAAGTATATGGACATTTTTCCGGAAAATCTTTTTCTGTTGGCTTCCTTCCAAAATATTTGTTTGCTAAATGTGCATTTTCTGGATATTTAAACCAGTTAATCAATCTTCTAACTGCACTTTTCCAAACTAATTCAATTTCTTCTTTTGCTTTATTCTTTAATGAGGGGCTTTCTTCAAATAAGTCATAAATCCGATTTCTTGATGAAAGAATGCTTCTAACCCAGCTATCTCCCATATTTTCATTTTCTCTAAAATTCTCCCATTTATAAAGATGCTCTAAGATAATAGCCATAAAACTAATTACACTTCTAAGCTCACTTCTTCCCATACTCTCAAGCTCCTCTATCACATTGTCCCAATCTACCAAATCAAACTCTTTGTTTTTGAGAAGTTCTACGTTTTCTATTATCCACTGGTAGTAATCTTTCTCGTATAACGATTTTAGCTCTTCTTTACTGATAGTTTTCATAATCATTATTACTCCTCCTTGTTCTTTTTCCATGGTTCGTATTCTAAAATCTGCTGGAAAGTGTATGGACATTTTTCCGGAAAATTTATAACCGTTGGTTCTCTTCCAAAATATTTGTTTGCTAAATGTGTATTTTCTGGTTTTTTGAACCAAGATATTAAGTCTATTACTGCATATTTTCAAGCAGTTTCTAATTCATTGGGTGCTTTATGTTTAAGAGATGGTATTTCTATAAATAATTTTTCCAACTTAGCTCTTGAATTAATAATACTTCAAACCCAACTATTTCCCATGTTTTCATTTTCTCTAAAATTCTCCCATTTATAAAGATGCTCCAAAATTACAGCCATAAAACTAATTACACTCTCTAAATGTCTCCTGCCCATATCTTCTATTTCCTCTAAAAGATTTTCCCAATCCACTTCATCAAACTGTTTCTCTTTAAGAAGTCTTAAATTTTTTTCAACCCACAAAACAAAGTCTTTCTCGTATAATGTTTTTAGCTCTTCTTTGCTGACATTTTTTGTAATCATTGTTACTCCTCCGAGTTTTTTTTCCATGGTTTATAATTTAAAATATCGTCAAACGAATACGGACACTTTTCCGGAAAGTTTTTTTCCGTCGGTAATTTGCCAAAGTATTTTTTGGCTAATTTTTCGTTTAACGGTTTTTCAAACCATCTAACAAGTCTCTTAACAGCATTTTTCCATGCTAAATCTACCCCTTCCTGAACTTTTCTTCTTAACGAAGGGCTATCGCTAAATAAATAATCTAATTCTGTCCTAGCATTATCTATACTATCAATCCAGCTATCTCCCATGTTCTCATTTTCTCTAAAGTTCTCCCATTTATAAAGATGCTCCAAAATTACAGCCATAAAACTAATTACACTTCTAAGTTCGCTTCTTCCCATACTCTCAAGCTCCTCTATCACATTGTCCCAATCTACCAAATCAAACTCTTTGTTTTTAAGAAGTTCTACGTTTTCTATTATCCACCTGTAGAAATCTTTCTCGTATAATGATTTTAGCTCTTCTTTACTGACAGTTTTTGTAGTCATGGCAACACCTCTTTAAAAGTTTGCTATTGTGATAAAATATATACCTTCAAAATTTTAGCACAAAATAAATAGTCGTTGAAAACGCAGGAGAAATAATGTTTAGAGTCGCAATAGTAGGAAGACCAAACGTCGGTAAATCTTCATTGTTTAACAGAATCATAGGACAAAGAAAAGCCATCGTAGAGGATGTACCCGGTGTAACCAGAGATAGAATTGTATCTACTGCAGAATGGAGGGGTGTAAAATTCGAAGTGGTGGATACTGGCGGGTATATCACCGGCGATGAAGATAAATTCGCTCCATACATAAGAAAACAGGTTGAAAAAGAGCTTGAATTATCAGACCTGTTTATTTTTGTTGTTGATGGAAAACAAGGATTAACTCCGCTTGATAAAGAGATTGCAAACATTCTTCATAGAACTGAAAAACCTGTCATTGTAGCAGTTAATAAAATTGATGACACGGAGAAAGAAAAATTAGCGTATGAATTTTATGAGCTTGGATTTGAGAATATTATTTCCATATCTACCATTCAAAAACTTGGTTTAGCGGAGTTGTTGGATAAAGTTGTTGAGTATATTCCGGAGTATGAAAAAGAAATTCAAGAAGAGGAAGAAAAAGAAGAAAAAAGAGATTACATAAAAGTTGCTATCGTTGGAAAGCCAAACGCAGGAAAGTCCTCTTTAATAAACGCACTTTTAAATGAAGAGAGAGTTTTGGT
>NZ_ABZS01000159.1 GCF_000173615.1 Sulfurihydrogenibium yellowstonense SS-5
GAAGGAGATTCTTCGTCGGCTGCAGAATGACACTATTTGATCTTTTTTGTCATCCTGAACGTTGTGAAGGATGTCATTTTTTAATGTTTTTGTAAATAGGAGATTCTTCTCACAGCTGCAGAATGACAATGATGTGGATTTCTGGAACGGTTTTGCTCTAAATTTGTTTAAATTACTTTTTCACTTCCTACATCAACTCTTCCGGAAAAGGATTCAAATAGGCTTGTGATTTTAGATAGTTGTCGTTAAACCTGTATATGAAGCTTTTAATGTATTCAAGAAGACCTTCAAGCTGAAGTCTGTTATTTGTAAATTTATCTATCATTCTAAGCAGATGCTTTTTTTCTGACTGGGAGATTTTGTCTGAGAAATGTCCGTATATATGCTGGATGACGTTTAAATGTTTGTTTAAATTAGACCTTTTAGATAAAGCACTATAGAATAAACTGACGTACTGATTCATTGTCTCATCTAATCCATACTTTTTCCAGTTTGCAAGTATATTTCCCATCTTTTTTAAAGCGTTTGAGTCATAAAGCATAAGCAAATATTTATGTTCTTGGTGAAATTTTAGCAAATCGTTAATTTCTTTATAATTATCCTTCAAATATCTTAATCTTGCATAAGAAAAAATCTTTGTTAAAAAGTCTCTTCTTATCCAGTAGTCGTTCAACCTTCCCTCATCTTCAACCGGTAAGTAGGAGTAATGATCCATAGCCTTTTGTGCAAATAAACCGCTACTTTTTCCGTTTATCAAACCTTTTAAGTTTTCTTGATAAAGTTTAGCATCTTTTACTCCGCAGCTTGGAGATTTTGCTTTCAGTAAAAATCCGTCAACATCTCCTACAGATTTTAAAAAATTTTCTGAGTAGTTTATAATCTCTTCTGTGTAATCTTTCATGCTGTTTGGCTCTATCATTCTTATTTGGTTGTCTTTTTTGTAAAGCAAGACAGAAGGTCTTGGAACAGGCATTCCTATGTCTACTTCTGGGCAAACTGTTATATATTCAACATAATCAAGAAGTTTTTTGCTAAACTCATCGTTTACAATACCGCCGTTGTATCTAACCGGCTCTATGTTTAAACATCTACTTAAAACGATTCTTGGCTTGTAATGACTCATAATTTTTCCTTTAAATGTTTAGATAATCCCTTAAATATTTTGCACCATCTCTGCTTGTTTTTAAACTGTCTGGTATATCTTGGAATGTGATTAAAAATTTACTTTGTTCTACTGACTTCATCTCTTTAATTTTTGTTAGATTTACTAAGTAGCTTTTGTGAACTCTAAAGAAACCTTTGTATTTTAAGATATCTTCAAACTCATACAGCTTTCTATTAGAAATGTACTCTTTATCCTTTGTTCTTATGACTGTTTCAGAAAGCTCAGCCTTTATGTAATAAATATCATCTGGCTTTAAAAGAACTATCTTACTAAGATGTTTTACCGGTATGAGTATTTCTGTGTTTGTAGTAATGGTTGCTATCTTTGCAAGGTTAAAGCTTTTGTTTTCTATATTTTTTATTTTCTCTAATGCTTTTTCTACATCTTCCTTTGTAAAAGGCTTTAATAGATAATCTATTGCATTTGCTTTGAAGGCATCAAGCGCAAACTCACCGTATGCCGTTGCAAAGATTATGTAAGGCGGATTATCCATACCCTCAATGACTTCTTTTGCAATTTCTAAACCTGTGCCGTCTGGAAGCTTAATATCTAAAAATAACACATCAATCTCTTTATCTTTCATCTCCGATAGAGCTTTTTCCTTACTGTCAGCAACTCCAACAATATTTATATTTCCAATTTCTTTTAAAAGTCTAATCAATCTTTCTCTTGCGATTGGTTCATCTTCAACGATAAAAACGTTCATGGTCAAACCTCCTTTAATCCGGCTTAAAAACAGCCATGTAAATAATAATTAACCCAAAAAGTATTAAAAATGGTGAAATTATCAATACAAATTTATCATACTTTTTATAATCTTCTATGTTTTTCGCCTTTAAAATAAAATATAGATTTAAAGCTTCCATGGGAGCAAAAAACAACAAAGCTATTAAAATCTTAACCCTTAACCAAGTTATTGAAAAATCATCGTAGAATAAAAAGTATAAGCTTAATCCAAGTGATATTACTGTTGAAAACAAAAATACTTCTAAGTATACTAAATATTTGTAAAATTTCCTTTCTTTTTCTTGATCTTTATCTTTTAAAACAAAGGTTTTGTAAATCAAATACAGCGACATAGAGCTTGAAGAGCTTATCCATCCTATCACGGCAAGTATATGCAGATATTTCAAAAAAAGATACATAAAAAACCTCCCTTTTAGAAGGGAGGAAAAATTTTAGCATCACTGACCAAAGATTGCATTACCAAACTTATGCCCAAGATAGAACACAAGGCTAATTCCAATCACATGAACTACCCACCAACCGATTCTTAAAAACCTCATTGATTCTGGCAACATGACTTACACCTCCCTAAGATAAATTTACATTATAAGAGTAAAGCAGTGGCTAAGGTTTTTAAATGGAAATTGTGTCGTTTTATGTGATGGATTTTTCAGTTTGTAGATTATGGATTTTAAGCAGGAATAAAATCGTTGTAGCAATTTTAAAATAATTATTACATAATACGTCGGATGAGAAATTCAACAAAAGTATGAGATTCTTCGCTTCGCTCAGAATGACGCTATTGGCGGTTTTCTGTCATCCTCCTGAGGACGTAAGTCCGAAGGATCTCATTTTTTGATTTTTTGAATAGTTAAGAAGACAAAAGGCGGAGATACCCCGCACGACTTTAGAATATGAGAAGTGAGATAGTAAGGAATAATCAGTAAATTAATTTTTATAGTATTAAATTGAAACCAACGTTAATTGATATATAATTTTATATCTTAAAAACACAGAAGGAGCACTTCTTGGAAAGTCAGGAGAAAAAGGAAAGTTTAGAGATAAAGCCAACTATTTCATGCTCCTGTGGTCCAATATCTCTAAGTGAAGAAAAAAACGCTGAATGTTATCAGTGTGGAATTCCAATCACTGGAAGACCTCTAAAATTTGAAGTAAATGGTAAGATGGAAGATTTTTGCTGTTTTGGATGTTATCTGATAAATAAAACCACCGGTCTTCGTGGTGATGAAGGCACGGCAATGGCTTTCCTTGGAAAGTTTGGATTTGGATATTTCCTTGCAATGATTGTAATGATGCTTAGCACTTATATATACGGCTCTCATTTTGTTGACCCAAACGACAAAGAGATGCAGCTTTTCACAGGATTTATCAAATACGTAATCCTTGTTTTATCCACTCCTGTTATGCTGATTCTTGGCGTTCCTATTCTTAAAAACTCTTTTTCAAAAGAAAATTTATTAAACTTTAATACAGATACGCTTATTGCCATTGGCTCGTTCTCTGCTTATTTTCTTTCTGTTTATTCAGTTTTAACCGGTAAGAATGCAATATATTTTGAAACCGCAACGATGATTTTAGTTTTAGTAACATTTGGAAGATATTTAGAGACATCTTCGAGAGTAAAAGCTTCAAACTTTATGAAACAGCTAATGGATCTAACTGCAAAAAAAGCAACGGTTATTAAAAACGATGTAGAAGTTGAAGTTCCGGTTGAAGAAGTTAAAGTTGGAGATATAGTCAAAATTCGTCCGGGTGAAAAAGTACCGGCTGATGGTGTAATAGTAGAAGGAATTGGTCATGTTGACGAATCGGTTTTAACTGGAGAGATAAACCCGGTGTTGAAAAAATCTGGGGATTATCTGTATGCTGGAACAACTGTTTTAGATGGAAGTTTTAAGATAAAGGTTGATAAACCACAATCACAGTGGACGTTAAACAGATTCATCGAGATAATGAAGCAAATAAGAAATACAAAAGCTCCAATAAACAGAATAGCTGACAGAATAGCTTTTTACTTTTTACCGATAGTGTTTTTCTTGTCAATTTCTTCATTTATCTATTGGTATGTAAACTTCCGGGTTGAAAAGG
>NZ_ABZS01000158.1 GCF_000173615.1 Sulfurihydrogenibium yellowstonense SS-5
CGTTTATCTGTTTAGATAATTTTCCTTCCAGTATAGAGACTGCAATTTTTGCTGCTTTTTCAGATTTTGCATTGATTAGGTCTGCTATAGCTTCTGCTTGTAATAAATCAATTTTCCCATTTAAAAAAGCTCTTTCTGTAAATTCGCCCGGTCTTGCTAATCTTGCACCATGCATAAAACAAGCTTCTAATATGCTTTTTACAACCGGAACGCTTCCGTGGGGGTAAATCTCTACAAGGTCTTCACCGGTAAAGCTTTTTGGCTTTTGAAAGTATACGAATAAACCTTCGTCGATAATTTCACCTTTATGGTTAAAAATTTTGCCAAAATAAACTTTTCTTGGAGTTATTTTTTCCGGCAAAGAGAATATTTTTTTACCTATTTCTAAAGCCTTATCCCCACTAATCCTAACTATTGAAATTGCTGACGGAATTAGTGGGGTTGCGTTTGCTACGATTGTATCTTTGTTCATTTTTTCATTGATTTGTTAACAATAACACTTTGAATTAATCCTAATATATTATTCGTTAGCCAGTACAAAACAAGTCCTGAAGGAAAATTCATAAACATAAACGTAAACACGCCAGCCAAAATATACATGATCATTCTTTGATTTTTATCGGAGATTGGAGTTATAAACTGCTGAACAACCATTGACAGTCCCATTAAGATTGGTAAAACATAGTAAGGGTCTTTATCTGAAAGGTCTTTTATCCAAAGCATAAACGGAGCATTCTTTAACTCAACTGTTACCATTAAGACATTGTATAATGCTATGAATATAGGAATTTGAGCGAGAATTGGCAAGCATCCACTCATTGGATTTGCTCCAGCTTCTGCGTACAGCTTCATAATTTCTTCTCGCAGTTTTTGCGGGTCTTTTGCGTATTTTTTCTTAAGTTTTTCCATTTCTGGAGCAAGGTCTGCCATTTTTTTCATTGCTTTTAGAGATTTGTGATTAAGCGGGAATAGCACAATCCTTAATAATACAGTTAAGACAATGATTGCCAATCCCCAATTATGGACAAAGTCATATATAAAATGAAGTAGTAAGAATAGAGGTTTTCCAAGAATGCCAAAGAAGCCAAAATCAATAGAACTTCTTAAATCTAAATCTACGTTCCAAAGCTTTTGATACTTATCCGTAATTTCTCCAAGAAGTGAGTAAAGTTTTGGACCTAAATAATTAAATCCTTCGAAAGATGCTGGGATTTCAGATAAAACAACTGTAGTATCTTTTGCAACCGGAACTATATAAACAGTGTTTATGCCGCCCTTAACCGACAGAATCTGCATAAAATATTTATTTTCTTGACCAGCCCAAAGTATTTTGTCTCTGATTGTTTGAATAGTATTAATGTCGTTGTCTATTCTTATAATTTCCCTATCAGTCTTAATAATAGGTCCATCGTGTCCAAAATCTCCCTCAGATTTTAAAGTTACACCTGTTAAATATGATAATCCTACATTTTCAAGACCTTTGGTTTTAATGTCAACTGTTATAGTATTATCATCGTTAATTGTATAAGTTTTTTCAACTTCTACATTTTCATTTTTTAAGTAAAATGAGATTTTATTATCTTTTATTTTTGATTCGTATTTTGAAAAGTTTAAAAGTTTTGTAATATTTGTATCTGTGGTTATAATTTCTCCAGGGAAAATTTTATTAGATTTAGAAAATTCAGGAACAATGTCGATATTATATCTGTTATCAAAAGCTGATACTATTCTACCGCCGATATTACTAAACTCTACATAGCCTTCCTTTGTTTTAATTCTAACTATATCTTTTAAACTATCAGCATTAACCCTTTCACCGGATAAGACAAGGTCATAACTTCCGCCAACTTGTTTAATAGGAGCTGCAGCCTCTTTTTCGGTCTGCTGAGTTTGATTTTTTTCATTTTGAGCATTGTCTTTAAAAAAATATTGACTGACTAGAGAAAAAGATATCAGCAGCAGTGCAGCTGCTGCAAAAAATATCATCAACCTCTTTTGCATATCTTGTTGTTCCATCTTTTCACCTCTAATGTTTTAAGGATAATCAACGCCACCCTTAAAAAATGGATTACATCTTAGTATTCTCCAAATGGCTTTTAATGTGCCTTTTATAATTCCATACTTTTCGATAGATAAAGCTGCATACTCTGAGCAAGTTGGGTGAAATCTACAACTTTGCCCTTTAATAGGTGAGATGTATTTTTGATAAAATCTTATTACGTTAATAAATAATTTTTTAATCATTGTTTTTTAGCTTTTTTATACTTTGGGTGAGAAACTCATTAAAAGCATGAGATTCTTTGCCAGCTACAGAATGACAAATAATGACAAATAAGGCTATCTTTTCTCTGATACTTATCATTCAAGCTTTTCCTGTCATTCTGAGGACTTTAGTCCGAAGAATCTTATTTTTAAATTCTATAAAAATCACTAATTTCTCACCCAAGGCATAACCTTTTAATCGTAATTTTTTAATTTTCCTATTACTGTGTCAAGTTGAGATAGGATATCATAAACTTTTTTATTTAAAATGCTTTTTTTTGCTATAAAAATCATATCATATTTAAGATCATCTAATAAGTTAAGACGAAGCCTTACGGCTTCTCTTAGTAGTCTTTTTGCTCTATTTCTATCTACAGATTTTTTAAAGTTTTTTTTTGAAGCTACAAAAGCATACCTTGATTTTTCTTGGTCGTTTTTCAGGTAAACCACTAAAAAATCTTCATTATCTATAATTTGTTTATTAGAAAAAACATTTTGTATGTCTTTTTTTTTTAATGTGAACATTTACTTGATAGCGATGCGCTTTCTTCCTTTTGCTCTTCTTCTTGCTAAGATTTTTCTTCCGGCTTTAGTTTTCATTCTTGCAAGAAATCCAGAAGTTCTCTTTCTTTTCTTATTTGATAAATGAGATTTTGCTTTCATATTTGCCATTTCTATACACCTCCTATAAAATAAAATAGGGCAGCCTTTTATGGCTGCCAACAATTTTTTAAGCTAAAATTTATCTTAGAAGCCTGCTTTTGAATCGAAAATACCGGTAAAGATGAATATAATTGCGATAAGTAATGCATAGAGAACGAATGTTTCTATTAATGCCATACCAATGAACATAGTTGTCAATAATTTTGGGCCCATATTAGGGTTTCTTGCCATTCCTTCAAGAACACCTCTGATCGCATTACCAAGACCGGCAGCACCACCGCCTGCAGCTGCACCGATAGCAACGCCCGCACCGATAGCTAACGCTCCGTAAAATACAGCTCTTGCCATTGGGTCGCCATCTGCAGCAAACGCAGCAGAAACCGTTCCTGCTAAAACCATCAACATCAACACTTTTGAGAACTTAACCATTATTAATACAACCTCCTATAAGTAATTATTTTTTTACAATAAAGACATTTGATTCTATTTTTTTAGCTAAGTATTCGTAATCTTCCGTTATTATAACCAAATCTGGACTTTCCTCTTTAATAAATTTTGGAAGTGAATTCTTTACACTTTCTGATATGTCAACTATTATTTTGACATCATTAGAAAAATTAGTTAATAAGTCTTCTATTCTGCTTTTAGCAGAGGTTTTATTTTTTTCTTCAAGATCCGGTGGAACAGGTAGTCCAAAGCTTGCTGCAATTTTTTTCATCATGTATACATCTTCTATTTCGTGGAAGATGATAAGCTGACTATTATATTTATTAGCTAAGTCTTTTGCAATTTCTAAAGCTTTTAAAGAGATATTGTTAAACTGAAAGTTTATAAAAATCTTTGTTATTTCTACCATTAATATCCTCCATTAGTGTTCAGCATGAGTAATAGCACCGGCAATGTAAACAGTTGTCAAGACTACAAAAACGTATGTTTGTAAGAATACAGCTATTAAGTGAATTAGCATAACTGGCATTGGAATTAAGAATGGAACAAGCGTAATTAAAACAATACTTATAAGCTCACCACCTGTCATGTTTGCAAAAAGACGAAGAGCTAATGTTACCGGTCTGCTAAGATGACTAAGAAGCTCTATGATAACAAA
>NZ_ABZS01000157.1 GCF_000173615.1 Sulfurihydrogenibium yellowstonense SS-5
TAAATTGTGAATTTGGAGAGCTTTGCACAAAGGAGCTATTTGCAATTCCTGTTCATGCATCTTTAACAGAAAGCGAAGTAGATTATATTGTAAGTACCGTTAAAAAAATTGTTAAGGAGGTTTAACATAGATGACTAAGTTTATAATGGAGGTATTATGAATATTATAGAAGGCAAACTATCAGCCGAAGGTTTAAAATTTGGTATTGTAGTCGGCAGGTTTAATAGCTTTATCACTGAAAGATTGTTAGAGGGAGCTATTGACTGTATTTTAAGACATGGAGGCAGTAAAGATAATATAGAAATTGTAAAAGTTCCCGGTTCTTTTGAAATTCCGCTAACAGCAAAGAAGCTTGCAAAATCTGGCAAGTATGATGCTGTTATATGCTTGGGGGCTGTTATTAGAGGTTCTACACCTCATTTTGATTATGTAGCCAATGAAGTAACTAAAGGAATAGCACAAGTTAGCTTAGAGACAGAAGTACCAATAAGCTATGGAATCTTGACAACAGACACAATAGAACAAGCAGTTGAGAGAGCCGGAACAAAAATGGGAAATAAAGGATTTGACGCTGCCATGGTTGCAATAGAAATGGCAAATGTTTTAAAGAGCATAGGATGATAAAATGAAAAAGAAGAAAAACAAGAGTCTAAAATTTTTAAGAAAAAGACTGTTAAAAGCAGCAAGAGATTTATCTATGAGAGTCCTTTTTGCATATGATTTTAGAAAAGAAGACCTATTCAATGTTTTAGAAGAATTTCTGAACACTAAAAAATTTCCTTCAGAAATAAAAGAATATGTATTAAAAGTTATAAACTTTTACAATGAAAACTCACAAGAAGTAGATGATATTATCAAGAGCCATCTTAAAAATTGGCGTTTTGAGAGAATTGGATATATTGAAAGAGCAGTATTAAGACTTGGTGTTTCTGAGCTTTTAATCATACATTCAAAAGAAGAAAGCAAAGAGTTAAAAGATAAAGAAATAAGGATACTATTCTTAGATTTACTTGATTTAGTAGAATGTTATACAAACTCTAAATTATCTGTTAAATTTGTAAACGGTATTTTAGGAAAAATAAATAAGGAATTGGAACAAAATGAGAATAGTATTCATATCGGACTTACACAGTAATATCTATGCTGTTGAAGCCTTAGATAAAGAGCTTAAAAATAAAAGTTATGATTACATATACTGCTTAGGCGATATTGTAGGGTATGGAGCAAATCCAAAAAAAATTGTTGATTGGGTAATAGAAAATGCAGATTTTTCACTAAGAGGAAATCATGACACCTTAATTTCAGATGCAGAACCAATCGATATGCACAATCCATACACTCTAAAAGCTGCATATTATAACATGGAAGTTTTAGAAGATAGACATAAGGATTATCTAAAATCTCTTCCAAAAGATTTTGATATGATTTGATGGTTTTGACTCATGATGAACCATGCATTTCCGGTGGTATGGAGTATATATCTAAAATCAAAGAAGCTTACGATACATATTCAGCTTTTAGTCAAAGTTTGTGTTTTTATGGTCATACACACTTGCCTGGAATTTTTGAGAAAGAAAATAATGAAGTTTTTTATAAAAGAGATAATAAGATATTTTTAAAAGAAGGAAATAAATATCTAATTAATCCTGGGAGTGTAGGTCAGCCAAGAGATAAAGATCCAAGATTGTCTTATATTATATTTGATTCTGAAGATAATGTTGTTGAATTTTATAGAGTAGAGTATGATGTTGAAAAGGCTGCAAGAGGTATATTGAATGCAGGTCTTTCCGCAATATTTGCAAACAGATTATTCAGAGGGGTTTAGAGAAAAAAGACTTGGCAAGATTTGATTGTGATCCTTGTCTTTCTTATCATTAGAAAGTCTTCTTTAAGAGGTTATTTCTTTTAAGGTATTAATGATTTGGCGGGACGTGAGGTGAGGAATTAGCTTTTACTTCAGGCTGGCGTAATACTTCTTTAATAAAACAGAAATTATACAAGCACTTAGAAATGTATTTAAAATATAGAAAACAATTTAAATACCTTGGGGTGAGAAATTAGCGGTTTTTATAAAATTTAAAAATGAGATCCTTCGGACTTCGTCCTCAAGATGACGAAGAAAACTTGATAATCATATACTTGACTAGTGGCAACCCTATTTGTCATTCCGAGCGAAGGGAAGAGTCTCATGGTTTTAATGAATTTCTCACCCGAGGTGTATTTTAGTTATATAATATTTTTAAATTTTATTTGAATTTTTACGAAAAAGAATTTATGAATGTCGTGGGAGGCATTAACATGGCAAGGAAATTTTTAGTTACTGTTTTGTGTTTTATTGGAATAGCGAATGCAGCTGATGTTTTAAAGAATTCTAACATAGAGTATTTAGATGCTGCAAGGTCGGCTTTGAAAACAGCTTATGAGTCTGGAGCAACCTTGAAAGCACCATATGAATATGGGAAAGCAAAAGGATTTTATAAAATAGCTGTTGAAGAATCTTCTAATTTTAATGTAGATAAATCTAATGAAGCAGCTAAAAAATCTATTGAATGGTCTTTAAAAGCTATTGAAAAAGCATCTCAAGGAGAGGTAAAATGAGAAAAAATATTATCGCTTCAACATTAATTTTGGCTTTTGCAAGCAATGTTTTTGCTAATCAAAACGTTGACATAAGTAAAATTCAAGAAAGATTTGATAAGTTAAAAGAAAAACATGCTCTTGAATGTTCACCGGAAGAATACGGAATGGTAGAAAGCTATTTAGAAAGTTTAAAAACCGAGAATAATCAATCTGTAGATTCATTGAGACTTACAGTAAAAATAGAAGACCTGTTAACAAAAATAGAAAAAAATATAAATTCTGATAAAGATAAAGATGGTATTCCATGCTATAAAGAAATAGAGCTTGGCCTTAATCCAAACATTCCTGATGTTATAGAGAAAGTAAAAGTTGCTCAAAATAAAGAACCTGAAAAATTAGATACTGGAGTAAAAGAGAAAGAAGCTCCAAAAACTTATAAAAGTACAGATGCTATTATCCAACCAGTTAGAATTCATTTTTATTCAAATAGTTCAAAAATCAAGAAGGAGTATTTACCATACTTAAATGTAGTTGCTAAGTATCTAAAAACCCATCCGGATGTAAAAGTTAAGATTAAAGGTTATACTGACAACATAGGTTCTAAAAAGTACAACGATAAATTAGCTTTAAAAAGAGCTGAGGCTGTCAAGCAATATTTAATTAAACTTGGTGTTTCTCCAAATAGAATTATGATAGACGGAGTTGGAAAATCTGAATACATTGTTTCTAATAATAATGAATTAGATAGGTTTACAAATAGAAGAGCCGAATTTTACATAATAAATTTGGCAGAATAGATTGGCAAAAGGAAGAACACACGATTTAATAAATCTCGCCGTTCTTCCTCCTCTCATTTACTACCTTCATCCATCGGATTTTATATCTTTTTCTGCCGGCTATTTCATCGGGACTTTTTTCCTTACTCCTGATAACGATTTATATTTTTCTAAACCAAATAGCAGATGGAAATTTTTAAAGTTCATATGGCTACCTTATACCAAGCTTTTTAGTCATCGTGGAATTTCTCATATTCCAATATACGGAACAATCACAAAAATTTTTTACTTATCTTTTATAGCATTTATATTTTTGTTTCTTTTAAAGCTTTTGATAAACTTTTTAATCCCGGATAATAATTTTCAAGTCCTAAGATTCGATAATTTAGATTTAAGCAGTTTTTTAAGCAATGTCTCATTTTTATCCTTTTTCTTTGGTCTAATTTTGGCTGAATTTGTGCATATATTTACAGATATAATTTATAGCAGCTTTAAAAAGTTAAAACCAAAAAGGAAAAGAAGAAGATGAATGCTATACCGTTATTTAAAATTTTTGGAATTCAAGTGTATATAGATTACAGCTGGTTTATAGCCTTTACTTTGATAACATTAACTTTATCTCAAGGATTTTATCCTACGCTTTATAAAAATCTCAGTCAATTTGATATATATAGCCGAGCAGTTTCTGCTATCATGCTTTTTTAT
>NZ_ABZS01000156.1 GCF_000173615.1 Sulfurihydrogenibium yellowstonense SS-5
TTTGATTTAAAAATAAAAAACAGAAGATTCTTCGCCAGCTACAGAATGACAGTGTGGATTTTTGGAAAAGTCTGATTGATTTATAAACTAAGTTAAAAATTTCAAAGCATTCTCCATATTACCTTTAACCTCTAAATAACTCTGTATATTGTCTTGCTCTCTCTTCTATGTTTTCAGCAGTCCATATATCACTTATTACAGCCACTAAATCAGCACCAAGCTCAACAAGTTCTTTAGCTCTTTCGACAGTAATGCCACCTATTACACAGACAGGTATTTTTAAAAATCTTTTAGCTTCTGTTATTACAGATTTATCAACGATTTTAGATTTAGGCTTTGTTGGAGAAAAGTAAAAACTCCCAAAAGCAACATAAGTAGCAGATAAACGCTCCATCAATATTGCCCTTTCAACATCTCCATAACAAGACACACCAATGATTTTATCTTTTAAAGCTTTTCTAATTTCTGATATGTCCACATCTTCTTCTCCAACATGAATTCCATCAGCATCAGACTTTAAAGTCAATTCAAGCCTGTCATTAACTATAAATAAAGCATCATATTTATGGCAGAGTTTTTTCAAATCCTTAGATATTGGTAATAAAAAGTCGTCAGAATTATTTTTGTCTCTCAGCTGAACTAATTTAGCACCACCTTTCAGAGCCTGTTCTACCATATCAAAAATTTTATCGTATGGAGTTAATTTTTCATCTGTGATTACATATAAACCTTTTAACATGCTTCACCTCGTTAATTTTTAAAAATTATATTAAGCTTCTTAAATTTTTGTTTAAATGCTTAAAAATTCATTTTAAAATATTATAATACCATTTTAAGATATGATTTTTTATGATATAATTAAATTTATCATTTTAACAAGTACAGAGGTGTATAATATCTAAAAATGGACAATAGCGACCGTTTTAATCTCGAAAAAATAAACAAATTACTTCTATTTTACATCCTTTTACATCTAATTATTCAATCTTGTGAATCAAAAAAAGAAAAAGATGCTGTTAAACTAATTCAAGACAGGATTGAAAATGTAATCTCACAAACCACTCCATCTGTAGTGACTATCTTTACGAAACAAGATAAAGAAAATCTTTATTTACTTAAAGACATCGATGATGAATCAGTTGGTTCTGGATTTGTTATTAAAAAAACATCTAATTATCTCTATATAGCCACAAATGCACACGTAATTGAGAAAAAAGGAAGTATTTTTGTAAGATTTTATAATGATAGAGTTTTTAAAGCCGAAGTTGTTGGAGTTGATACTAAAACCGATATAGCCGTTTTGAAAGTAAAGCTAAATAATTTTAACAGAGATATAAAATCTCTAAAATTTGAATACATGGAGAATGTAAAGCCTGGAATGTTTGTGTTAGTTGCCGGAAGCCCTTATAATTTGGGACACACTTACACGTTTGGAATCATATCGGCTATAAATAGAGAGGTAGGTATTTCATCCATAGAAGGTTTTATTCAAACAGATGCTTCTATTAATCCGGGCGATTCTGGTGGACCGCTTTTAAATCTCGATGGAAAAGTTGTTGGAATGAGTATAGCCACAGTTCAAACCGGGCAAGGTATAGGTTTTGCTATCCCTGTAGATATACTACAAGACACTGTAAATCAACTAATAAAATATGGTAAGGTTAGAAGAGGTTGGATTGGTATAGTTGTAACAGATGTATCTGAAGAGATAAAAGAAAGAATGAATATAGACGGCGGTGCTTTGGTACTAAAAATTGAGAAAAAGAGCCCTGCTTCCGGAACCGGTTTAATTGTCGGCGATATAATAACTAAAATTAATGGCAACCCAATAAAAAATTCTAAAGAGTTTAGGATATTTTTAAACAAAGTAAAACCGGGAGACATGATAGAGCTTGAAATTATAAACTCAAAAGGAAAAAGAACCGTAACTGTAATTCCGATAGAGAAAGATTAGTTTTTTAGTGTGTTTTAAAGTAAGAGTAATGTTAGAATTTTTATAACTTTACCTTTGTCCATCATACTTCTGAGAGACTTTTAGTCCGAGGGATTTTCTCTTTTAAAAGGTGAGAAGAGGAATAGAGTCAATTCATGAATTACCCGTACGTTGAATAAGCGAGAGGTAAAAGGACATAAACTCTTTATCGGCTATAGAATGAAGCCATTCGAAAGTTCTTATTATCTCAAGGACTTTAGTTTGAATGATCTCATCTTCTAAAAAAGCAAGTAAGTTAGTAAGTGAGAAGTAAAAAGACAGAGGTTCTTCACTTAGTTCAGATGACAAAGAACGTAAAATAGTATTATTATCACAAATGGGAAATGTAGTATGCCAAATCTTAAGAATTTTCAAAACATTCTCAAGGATGTTCCAAAATTTTTGTAAGCTTGCCTTTCCGTCATCCTGAGGACGTAAATCCGAAGGATCTCATCTTTTGATTTTTTGACTTGAAAAGAAAAATGTGAGATTCTTCGCCGGCTGCAGAATGACTGTGTGGATTTTTTAGAACAGCCTCAAACATTCTCATCTTAAAGTTTTAAAGATTTGGATTTATCCTATTACAAAGAAAAACCTTGTTTTTACTTTCTTTGTCATTCTACAGGTGAGCTAAAAATCTCAACTTTCTACCTTTAATCTCTTACTTTTTCATTTTAATGCTTCAATTAACTCCTTAAATTTTTGCAGAGAGTTTTTTATTAGCTCAAGTGTACTGATTATTTTTTCATAATCTTCTTCATATTCGTGAGTTATTAAATTTCTGATTTCTCTCATTTCAAACCAAAATTTTTTATCTATAGGAAGGTTAATTTTTTCTGCTAAGTTTATAACGTCAATGATTGGTAAGTTTTCTACGTTTTCGCCCTTTAAGGTAAGATATGCCCTCAAGAGCTTTCCTGTTGAGTCTTGAAGTTTAGAGAATCTATAGGCAATTTGGTCTAATATTCTTAGAAGCTCTAAGTCCTCTTCGTAATTTTTCATATCATAATGACTTAAACTATCAAAAGCTTTGTTTAAAACAAGATAATGTTTTTTCACTTCATCATAAAGCTTTTGATATCTAAGATAATTTTTGTCATTCAAGTAAAACACCCTCTAATAGTGCTGCTTTTTCTATATCTCTTTCAAAGTCTCTATGTAGGACAACATCTATCTTTTGTTCTCCAAGATTTATTTGGAGCAAGGTTTTAAATTTTATTTCTTTTTCAAAAAGTTTATCCTTATTTTCTGGAATTATGTATAAATCTATATCTCCGCCTTTTTTGTCGTCATAAACCCTACTTCCAAATAGATAAACCTTTGTGTTGTTTCCAAAAATATCTTTGGCAGTTTTAACGATTATCTCTTTTTCATAATCTGAGATTCTCAAATTACCCCGCCGAGAGTAAGTTTTTTGATTCTTACCGTTGGCTGTGCATCGCTGACTGGTGCTCTTTGTCCATCTTTGCCGCATGTGCCAATAGCCCATCCTAAGTCATAGCCCACCGCATCTATATCCATCAATGCCTGTGGTCCGTTGCCTATCAATGTTGCTCCTTTGATTGGATATGTTATCTCACCGTTTTCGATTCTGTATCCTTCCATGATTTCAAAGACAAAATCTCCGTTAACTGTGTTTACCTGACCACCACCCATTTTTACAACATAAATTCCGTCTTTTGTATCTTTGATAATATCAGATGGATTATCTTTTCCTGCATCTATGTAAGTATTTGTCATTCTTACAATTGGAATATTTTTATATCCATCCCTTCTACCGTTTCCTGTCGACTGCCTTCCCTCTTTCATTGCTGTAAGTCTATCGTACATATAGCCTTTCAAAATACCGTTTTCAATTAATACTTTTCTTTGTGCTGGCACTCCCTCATCATCAAAATGGAAACTTCCATTTTTTCCTGATAATGTTCCGTCATCTATCACGCTAACCAATTCTGAAGCTACTTTTTCGCCTATCTTACCTCTGTAAACTGATAAGCCTTGATTTACTAAATCCGCTTCAAGTCCGTGTCCCACAGCTTCGTGAATCATAGTTCCGCCTGCTTCCGATGAAATCACAACTGTAAAGCTCCCTGCGGTGC
>NZ_ABZS01000155.1 GCF_000173615.1 Sulfurihydrogenibium yellowstonense SS-5
GACAGAGGAAGCATTAAAAAATAAAATGCCTAAAGATATAACTTCTAAGTATCCTTTAGTATTTTTACAAAGTGGTGATAACTTAGGCTTTGCAGGTGGAAATAATACAGGAATAAGATATGCATTAGTAAAAAATGATTTTGAATATATATGGCTTTTGAATAATGATACTGTAATCAGAAAAGATTCTTTAATAAAGCTTGTAGAGTTTGCAGAAAAGAATAATACAGGCATTAGTGGTTCGGTTTTAATGTATTATGATAGCCCCAATACTGTTCAAACTTATGGTGGGCATATAAATAAGTTTTTAGGAACAAGTCATCGTATTTTAAAAAAGGAACAAATAAAAGATAAGTTAAATTATATAGTAGGAGCGTCTTTTTTGATAAATAGAAAGGTAATAGAAAAAATTGGACTGTTACCAGAAGTTTATTTTTTATATTACGAAGAAACGGATTATTGTTTCAATGCAAGTAAAAATGGCTTTAGTTTAGGAGTAGCATTAGATAGCGTTGTATATCACAAGGAAGGTCAAAGTACGGGAGCTAGTAAAAAACTAAAAAGTGAGATAGACGCTTTATCATTAACAAATAGAATAAAATTTCATAAAAAGTATTTAGGTGGTGGGATTGGACTTTGGTTAGGTATGGTATTAGCTTTTTTTATTAGGATAGGAAAAGGTCAAGTTGATACGATTTGGAAAATGATGAGAATAAATAAGACATTGAACTTAAACAGCAAAAAACCATGAAAATACTTCACTTTATCTACGACCATATAAAAAATCCATGGGTAGGCGGTGGCGGAGCGGTTAGGGTTTATGAAATATATAAAAGACTTTCTGAAGAAGGACATAAAATAACAGTTATCAGTGGCAACTTTCCAAAAGCAGAAGATTATAAAGTCAATGAAAGCTTTGAGTATAGATTTATAGGTAGTGATAAAAACTACATTTTAAGTACATTCTCATATGCTTTTAAAGCCTACAAATTTTTGAGAGAAAATTTTAAAGATTATGATGTTATAATTGAAGATTTTGCTCCATGGAATCCGATATTTGCTTATAAACTACAAGATAAAAAGCCTGTAATTTTACAGATACATCATAAAACAGGAATCAATATTTTAAAAAGATACAATATTTTTGGATTGCCTTTTTTGTTTATAGAAAATTATTATCCTAAACGATTTAAAAATATTATTTCTGTATCAGCCCAAACTTTAGAAAAATTTAATGTCAAAGGAAAGATAATACCAAACGGTATACAATTTACATTAGACGAAAAAGATTTGAATGTTGGAAACTATATTTTATACGTTGGAAGAATAGACTTTTTTAATAAGGGTTTAGACTTGCTAATCAATGCAGATATAAAATATCCTGTAGTAATTGCAGGAAAAGGGAAAGATGAAGATAAATTGAAAAATCTAAAATCCAATTATAAGTATATTGGCTTTGTTGACGAAAAAACAAAGTTAGATTTAATTAAAAATGCTAAATTTTTAGTAATGCCTTCTCGGTTTGAAGGACAGGGAATTGTTGCATTAGAATCTGCATCTATGGGAAAGCCTGTGATAGTCTCAGACATCCCTGAACTTAGATATGTTGTTGAAAATGGATTTGGAATAAGTTTTAAAAATGAAGATATAGAAGACTTTAAAGAAAAAATAAGCTATCTTTGGAATAATGAAGATTTAATTTTAAAAATGGGAAAAAAAGGTATAGAATATGCTAAAAAGTTTACATGGGACAAAATAGCTTCTAAGTTTGAAGATTATTTACTTAGAGTTTTGAGCTATTATGCTTAAACATTTTAGCTATTTATCTCTGATGTTCTTCTACGTAAACATTCTTGGATACATGTTCCATTTTATTGTAAGTAGAAAGCTTGGTCCGGAGCTATATGGCGAATTTATGGTTTTATACTCACTCATGCTTACTGTTGGTTTTCTATCCAATATCTATCCAACTTTAACCATAAAAGCCGTTTTAGAGAATAAAGAACAAAAGTATGAGATTTTAAGATTCATCAGAATTATAGCCGGCTTAACAGGGTTAATATTCTTCATTGGATTAATAATATCTCTACCATTTGTACAATCTTTTTTAAAAATAACTCATGAGTTTGCAATCATAATAGTTGGGTTGGTTTGGTTAGTTGTTTTTCTTTCAAGTGTAGAAAAGGGCTTTTTGCAAGCTCAAGAAAAGTTTAAAGAATATTCATTTTTGAATTCATTTGAACTTACATTTCGTCTAATAATAGCTGTTTTTTTAATAGAAATAGGATTGAATATTTATGGTGCAGTTGGTTCATCATTTTTTGCTGAATTGTTAGTGCTAATAATTGTGTTGTTTATTAATAAAAATTTGTTTGGAAAGATAAAAAAAATTCCAATAAAAGATATTTTTAAAACATCTTTACTATCTGTTCCGGTTGGACTGTTTGTTTATACGGATGACCTTTTTATCAAAAGAGTTTTTGACCCGACGACTGCTGGCTTATATGCATCTGCATCTATACTTGGAAAAGCTTTAATCTGGTTTTGTATGACTTTATTTTCAGTAATCTTTGTTAAGCTGACGGAAGACAAAACTAATTATAGGAAGTACCTACTTTACTCACTTGGGTTATTCTTAGCTATAAATCTGATAGCTTTTGTTGGAACTTTGATTTTAGGAAAACCTATTTTTCTTATGCTTTTTGGTAGTAAGTTTTTAGATGCTTACCAATATTTACCCTTTTATATTTTAGCTATCATTCCTTTGATATTTAACTTAGTTATCTTTACATCAAACATAACTTTGGAAAGATTTAAAGCTTTAGTAATTGTAAATTTGGTTTTATACTACCTTGGATTTATTCTGATAAGCTTTCACGATGTTTATCAATACATTCTATACATATTTTTGTTCCACTTTATCTCTTTTATGATTAATCTTTATTTCTTTTTAAAGAAATACCAAGATACTCAAAAGATATAAATGTTGCAATGACAAAAAATGTTATCAAAAATAACCCAAAAATTTTAAATATAATACCAACTTCTGAATTGTTAACAAAATAAAAACCGATTATCGGAAGAAGAAGAATGGATAAAATGTTTAGTTTAGAACCATAAATTTTTATATTAAACAACCTGCCGACTAATGTAGATTGGAAAATATCCAAAAGACCTCTAAAATATAGAAAAGAGAACGCCAATTTTAATAATGTTGTCAAAAATATAGAAAGCTTAGTAATGTTGATAATACCATTGATTAAACTTTCCATGGATAGGCTTTTGAAGATAGTTTCCATAACGACTAGCAAAATAAAAACATCTAAAGTAGCTATCGTAAAAAAAGCATAGGGACTGTTTATATCTGACGATGTGAACTCTGGTTGTTTAAACTCCTGTACATTATCTTTAATCTTATATTCTTCTATTTCCAAAAATGCAAATTCTTCAAGTTTATTTTTTATGTCTTCAATGGTAGAAACATCTGAATAAAATTCAAAATAATCTTTCTCTCTAAGGTCTTTAAAAAAGTTGGCTGTATTTACGTTAAAATTCTTCAAAATTAAAAAGATATCATTTAAATTTTCAGCTTTTTTTGGTTTAATTTTTACTAAAACTCTCATTTTTATATACTCTCCCAAACTTTTATTGCTTCTTTACATTCTTCAATGGTTGGAACTAATGCAATTCTAAAATATTGACTTTCGCAGGTTCCTTCGTTTATCTCTGCGCTACTACAGAAATTTTCTCCGATAGAAACTATGATACCATTTTCTAACAAAATCTTTGCATAATCTTTTGAAGAGATTCCGTTTGGAGCTTTAATCCAAATATAAAAAGTGGCTTTTGGATACAGGTATTCAAAACCTTTTTTATCTAAAAATTCTAAAAATAAATCTCTCTTCTCTCTAAAAATTTTGTTTCTTTCAATTACATGGCTTTCGTCTTCCCATGCTGTTTTAGCTGCCATTTGAATGAAATCCGGACTTGCAACGCCAAAATTTGCCCTTTCTTTTTTATAAAAGCTTATAATCTTTTCATCTCCGGCAACAAAGCCAGACCTGTAACCAGTCATACCGCTTCTTTTTGATAAGGAATGGAAAACTACAACATTA
>NZ_ABZS01000154.1 GCF_000173615.1 Sulfurihydrogenibium yellowstonense SS-5
CGTAAATAAAACAATAATGATGGATGTTGAATACGGATGGTTGTTTAGACATACGCACGCTGTTGCTGCATCTATTATGTTTTTAGTTTTATATATCCATATGGCAAGAGGAATTTACTATGGCTCTTTTAAACCACCAAGAGAAATAGTATGGATTACAGGATACATTCTTTTTATTTTAATGTCTGCAACAGCATTTACCGGTTATCTTCTCCCTTGGGGTCAAATGTCTTACTGGGCAGCTCAAACAATTACTACATTATTTGAAAAAATTCCATTTATTGGTCCAGATTTAGTCGTTTGGATAAGAGGTAACTACATAGTTGAAGATGCAACATTGACAAGATTCTTTGCATTACACGTAGTATTTTTACCATTATTGCTTATTGTATTTACGGCAATTCACCTTTATGCAGTTAGAATACCGGGTTCAAACAACGAAGATGGAGAACATTACACTAAAGAAGAGAAAAAACATGGAAAAGGAATTCCGTTCTGGCCAGTATTCATGGCTAAAGAATTCTTTGTTATGTCAGTTTTCTTAATTTTCTTCTTCTATTTAGTTTTCTATCAATATAAATTTGCAATGGACCCGATCAACTTTCAACCTGCAGATTACTTGCAAACTCCAGCGCATATTTATCCAGAATGGTATTTCTTAGCATTTTATGAAGTTTTAAGAGGATTTTTCTTTAGTCAAAACCTTGGACTTATCGCATTTGTTCTTAGCATGTTTATTGCAGCATTTTTACCATGGCTTGACAAATCTCCAATCGTAAGCGGAAAGCACAGACCGATCTATAAAGTTCTTTTCTGGATATTTATCGCTGACTTTGTTTTCTTAACAATTCTTGGAAAATTACCTCCTACTGGATTGTATGCTTGGCTTGGATTTATTGGTAGCTTAATTTACTTTGCATTCTTCTTGGCGCTGCCTTTTGTTTCAAAAATAGAAAAGAAAAAAGTGGCAGGAGGTAGATAATTATGAAAGAACTTAAAATATTAGCCATACTGGTTGTAATAGTTCTGATAGGATACTGGGGGATTGAACCATATGCACATTCTGTTATGCACGGAGAAGTAAAAAAACCAGATTATGCATACTCTGATTTAAAAACGCCTGCACCAACCGGTGGTGATGCTACAAAAGGAAAAGAGTTATTTATCGCAAACTGTGCATCCTGTCATGGTCTAAAAAATGATGGTATAAATCCAGGAATGGATAAGAATGCAGCTATCACGTCTTTTAACGTTGTTCCTCCAGATTTGTCAAACACTGCTACAATCATAGACCACAAATTCCTTGCTGCGTTTATTAAAAATCCTCAAGAAGCAACAAAAAATCCAAAGTTTGCAATGCCACCAATGGCTCAGCTTTCTGACGAAGATATAGCTAATATAATTGCTTATTTGTCTTCTGTTGCTAAAAAAGATTTAACAGGTAAAGAAATAGTAGTTGAAGCTTGCGGAAGATGCCACTCTGTAAAATATCAAAAAATTGAAGCAGAAACTCCAGAAGATAACTTAAAAGCATATCTTGGAAAAATTCCACCGGATTTATCTGTTATGGGAAAAGCTAAGGAACTAGAATACTTAGAAAGTTTTATAAATAACCCTCAAAATGGTCTTCCTGGTACATCAATGCCAAGACTTGGTTTAACAAAAGAAGCAACAGAAAAAACTGTAGCTTATCTTGACCAGATAGCAGACCCACACAGAGACCAAAGAAATAGATTAGGTGTATTTGTGTTAGGCTACTTATTAGTCATGGCTGGATTAACTTTTGCATGGAAAAAGAAAATTTGGAAAAATATTCATTGATATAGTCCCTTAGGCTTACTTCCCTAATCCTTGCCCGCTTAATGCGGGCTTTTTTTTATTTTAAAGTGTGAAAATGGATAGGTTAGATGGTGAGAAATATTAATGTTGCTGTTGAAAATAGATTTACATTATATTTCTTCATATTCTCACGAAGGTATAGATTATATTATAATTCTACAAATTGCCTAGAATACTCTCAAACTAAATAAGAGAACTCCATTTAATGGTATTCCAAATTTTTTAAGTTTACCTTTTTGCTATCCTGAAGCTGAAGGCTGAAGGATCTCTTCTTTTAAAAAGATAGGAAATGAGATTCTTCGCTTCGCTCAGAATGACATGCAAGATAACAACTTTAACAAAAATTTTTTTGGAACAGTCTCACTCTATATCTTACTTTTTCAAAAACTCTGAAACCTTAAACACAGATATTAGCTCAAAACCTTCTTTTCTTAGATTTTCTTCTCCACCTTCTTCTCTATCAACTAACGCAATCACTCCAAGAATGTTTAACCCAAAATCTTTTGCTACTTTGCAAGCTTTAAGAGAAGACCCGGCTGTAGTTACAACATCTTCAAGAATAAACACACTTTCACCCGGTTTTACATTTCCTTCAATCTGTTTTCCAGTGCCATGACCCTTTGGCTCTTTTCTGACCACAAAAGGCTTGATAGGATTTTTATTTATAAAAGAAATTAAAGATGTAGCGTATGCAATAGGGTCAGCTCCAAGAGTTAAACCACCTACAGCGTCTGGCTTTTTATCTTTTACCATCTCATAAATTAGATTTCCAATTAAATATCCACCCTCCGGGTCTAATGTGATTGTTCTTAAATCCAAGTAATAATTACTCATTTTCCCGGAGGAAAGTTTAAAAATTGGCTCATCTGCTACTTTTAAAGCTCTTTCCCTAATCAACTCTTCCAATCTTTTTCTGTAATCCATCCTCAAAACTCCATCTTTATTTTGCTTCTTATTTTATAGACCTCATCTAAATCTATTTCAGCAGAAATTATACCTTCTTCGTTCCTTTCAATATCAAGAATATCTCCCCATGGTGAGTATATGGCAGAATTTCCTGCAAATTCTAAATCTCCTATTCTGCCAACGGTATTGGATACAATTACATAAGATTGAGTTTCTATCGCTCGTGCTCTTGATAGTATTTTTAAATGCTCAGCCCTTTCCTTTCCCCATTGGGCAGGCACAAGAATAATTTCAACATCTTTTTTTCTTAGATTGTAAGATATATTAGGAAATCTAAGCTCAAAGCATATCATAAATCCAAGATTACCGGCTGAACTCTCTGTTATGTCTAAATGTATATTTTTGCCAGCTTTAAAGTATTTATGCTCGTCTGTTGGTGTAAACAGTTTTATCTTTGGTCTTTTTCCGGTAATCTCTCCATTATCAATTACAAATCCCATATTGTAAATATCATTTCTTTTTCTTTCGGGCAATGTTCCGGCTATAACAAGTTTTTTATCATGAGAAATTTTTTGCAATTCTCTATAAATTCTTGGTGTTTTTCTTGAATGGTCTAAAAGCCTTTCATTATCAAAGCCGCAGCTAAACATTTCGGGCAGTAAAACTAAGGATTCTGATTTAATCTTATCTGACTTTAAAATATCAAATACTTTTTTAATGTTATTTTCAACATTTCCAAGCTCTAAATTAAGCTGCAATGAATAGGCTATCATTTATCTTTTTTCCTCTTCTTTGCCTCTAAATATTAATTTTATCGGTGCATTTTCTAATCCTAGTAATTTTCTTAAATTGTTTTCTAAAAATTTTACATAATTTTCTTTGAAGCCTTCGGCTTTATTAACAAATAGTAAAAATGCAGGTGGTTTACCTTCAAGCTGCGTAGCATAGTAGATCTTTAAAGGTTTACCTTGATATGTAGGCGGTTGTCTTAAATTTTGTATTTGTTTTATAGCTCTGTTTAACTGACCTGTACCTACTCTTTTCCATGCTTGATTGTAAACATAGACAATTTTTTCCAATAGCTCATCTAAACCTTCTTTTGTCTTTGCAGATGTAAACACTATCGGCGCATAGCTTATAAAATACAACCTTTCTCTAACTTGATTTTCTACTTTTTCTAAAGTTTTTTTATCAATAGTATCAATTTTGTTTATAACAATTACTGTCGGTTTGTATCTTCTTTGGATTAACCCTGCTATTTTTGTATCTTGCTCTGTTGCTCCTTGGTTTGCATCTATCACAAGGACAACCACATCAGCCTTCTCTATAGCCTCTATTGTTCTTCCTACAGAAAAAAATTCTAATCCATACTCTACTTTTGATTTTTTTCTCATTCCAGCAGTATCTAAGAACAGAAACTTTTGCCCGTCCTTTTCATACAAAATATCAACAGTATCTTACTTGTAGTTCCGGG
>NZ_ABZS01000153.1 GCF_000173615.1 Sulfurihydrogenibium yellowstonense SS-5
ATTTCTCAATACTCAAACTTTAAAAGAAAGTTAAAACCTCCAAAGAAGCAGAAGAAATATTTTGGCGTTTTTGATTTTGCTCCTCTGAAGATGTAAGTGTAGAAAACCCAGATAGAGTAATAGAATTTATGACAGATGAAGATTTTAAATAAATTTTGCGAGGATTTTGGAGTTATGCAAAAGAAAGATTGTTAAAATTTCATGGTGTAAGTAAAGATAATTTTATCTACTATCTAAAAGAGCTTGAATTTAGGTATAACTTTAGGGATAATATTGATGATAGTTTATATAAATGTTTAGGTGTAATAAATTGAGGAATTTTACCATAAATAAAGTTGAAGAAGCTGACAAGTTAAAACAATTGTTAAAGGTAGTTGCTTTAGCTACAAACATTGAAGAAGTCGAAGAAAAAATTAGAGAGTTAGTGTAGATGTTTGAAAAAATTTTTGGGAAAATCAAAAGAGAAAATTTAGATGGATTTTTATTCTCTTCGTACTCTAATATTTTTTATCTATCAAAGTTTAACTCATCAAATGCTTTTGTAATTTTAACTGACAAAGGTAAATACTTTATTACAGATTCAAGATACTATGATAATGCTAAAGAAAAACTTAAAGATTTTAATGTTATCAAACTTGGAGAAGGAAATAAAAAAGGTTTAGACCATTTAAAAGAGATTTTAGAGAGCTTAAATCTTAAAAATGTTGGATTTGAGAAAGATAAAATAACTTTATCTTTTTATGAAAAACTTACAAAAGATATAAGCATCAATTTTATTGGCTTTGAAGGATTTTTAAATGAATTTAGAATGGTCAAATCTGAAGAAGAAATAAAGATTATTACTCAAGCCGTTAGAAAGACAGACAGAGTATACAAAAGAGTTTTAGAAGATATTCCAAGTTTAATAGGAAAACCCGAGAGCTCTATAAGACAAAAAATTGTAAACTATATTTTTGAAGAAGGCGGGACAGGAGAAAGCTTTCCGGCTATAGTTGCATCAGGTAAACATTCTGCTATACCACACTGGGAAACATCTAACCACAAGATAAAAAATAATGCACCACTGCTTATAGATATGGGAATGAAATATAAAGGATATTGTAGCGACTTTACAAGAACTATTTTCTTAGGAAAATCAAATCCAAAGTTTGAAAAAATTTACAATATTGTAAAAGAAGCTCATTTAAAAGCTTTATCTGTTGTAAAAGCTGGAATTCCAATAAAAGAAATAGATTTAGCAGCAAGAAAAGTTATAGAAAAATACGGATATGGTGAATATTTTACTCATTCAACAGGTCATGGAGTAGGAATAGATATTCATGAAGAACCAAGAATATATAAAGATAACGAAGGGATTCTTCAAGAGAATACAGTTTTCACGATAGAACCAGGGATTTATATTCCAGGGTTTGGTGGTGTAAGACTTGAAAATATTGTAGTAGTAAGAAAAGATAAAGGAGAAGCATTAAGTAAAGTAGGGTTAGATTTGATTTATTTATGAATATTTTATTAATAAAGCAGTAGTAAAGTGAATTAAAGTAAGAGTATTGTAAATTTTTTTAAGCTTAACTTTCCGTGTCATCCTGAGGACGAAGTCCGAAGGATCTCTTTTATAATTTTTGACTTGAAAAGAAAAAATATGAGATTCTTCGCAGGCTGCAGAATGACAGTGTGGATTTTTACAAGCAGCCTCCACTCATTACTTTACTTGCCTATGTGACTCCATATTTCATTGTCTATATTATGCAGAACATACTCTGGGGCTTTTATTTTAACTACATATCTTCCATCAGCTACCAAGATATTGCCATTTTCATCTTTTTCAAAAATAGCTTCTACGACTAAATGTTTTCCTTTGTAAATTTTGTACCCATCTTCTACTTCTTCAAATTTATCAAACCTAAGCATGTTTGACTGCTTTTTTAGAATATCTTTTATCATTTCTTTTGATGGAAACGAAACTATTCTCTCTGATATTTGCTCGTTGTAATACTTATCGTTAAACCATACGAGAATTGAAAAAACAATAACTGTTATATCTATTAAACCAAACATAACAGCAAACTTTAGATTTCCGTATAAATAAAAGAATATAGTTAATGCTGTCAGAACTACAATTAAAGATATTGAGACCTTTTTAAGCATTGTAATCTCCTTAGTTGTTTAAAATCTTAACATTTTTTGGAAGGTTGAAATTTATATTTACCGGATTAGATAGATACTTAAATTTTTCAAACTCTACTTCAATAGTGTTGTTGTCTGCATCCTGTGCTGAAATTTTAATTAATGATAGATTGGATTTATCTATTGTCAGTTCTAATTTTTTAACTTCTGCGTTGTTTTTTGGTTTTAAAAATATTTTATATGTATCATTGGTTTCTTTGGTTTCTAACACATTAAAGGCAGACTTGATAGATTTGTTTTTGATAATCATTTCTAAAACTTCTGTTATTAAAACACTGTTATCTGCTGATGTTATGATAGCCTGATTTTCTTCTATAGAGTATAAAATTACTTTGGTACCATTTAGATAAATAATCTGTTTATATGGTTTTATATACTCTATTTTGATTTTATCCGGTTTTACAGCTAATACTTTTCCATAAAAAATATCCGGGCTGGAAAACCCAGATTGATAGGTTTTTTGTGTAATGTCTGCTTGAAATCCTTTTATCTCACTAATTTTTTTTTGAAGTTCTTCTACTATGTCCTTTGCAAAAGAAAAATTAACAATAAAAAGTATTAAAAATAAAGCTATTTTTTTCATTAGTATAACCACATTGCAAGTTTTTTTCTGTACTCTTTTGTAAGTGGGTGAGATTCTCCAAGCAGTGTAAATATGGAAACCATAGCTTTTCTTGCACCATCGTTTTTATAATTTCTATCTTTCTTAACTATTTCTAAAAATAATTTTAATGCTTCTTCATAATTTTCTTCAACCGCATAGCATGATGCTTGGGCAAACATTTTATCAAGTTCTGTTTGTAAATTTGTATTTTCACATTCTTTTTTAAGTTCTATAAATTCTTTTAATGCTTGTGCTTGTGTAAAGTATTCTTTGTCGTATTCTTTTATTTTGTTTAATAAATCTTCTGCATCTTCAAGCTTGTTCAGTTTAATGAAGAATTTTGCTGCTTCAAGGATTAACTTTTTGTTATCCGGATATTCAGAAATTGCTCTTTTGTATAAGTCATACGCTCCTTCTCTGTTGCCTGCCAAAATAAGCATGTTTGCTTCTTCAATAACTTTATCTGCCGGTGATTTAACATATTTACTGATTATTTTTCTTACTTGACTTTCCGGCAATGCTCCAACAAATTTATCAACTACTTTTCCATCTTTTATTATTCTAACATCCGGTATTCCGTGAACTCCAAACTCTTGTGCAATATCCGGATTTTCATCTGTATTAACTTTTGCTAAAATAAAACCAAACTCTCCTGAAAGTTTTTCTAAGATTGGTTTTAAAGCTCTGCATGGACCACACCAAGGTGCCCAAAAATCTACAACCACAACATTATCATAAGATTTTTCTAATATTTCTGAGAAATTTTCAGAGTTTACATCTATTATCATCCTTCAACCTCCTACATTTAGTTTAACTTACTAAAATTCTTTTATATTATAAATTATAAATCTCTTCAACTTTTCTTTCAATACAATTTTGTTTTATCTTTTATAAGAATCTATAAAATAGTATTTCTATTGTCTTGTTATCAATATTTACAGAATAGTGGACTTGAATTTTTATAAACTTTTGTAAAAGAGAAATACTCTCTGGAAGCTCAATTGTTATTACATATTCATTCTCGCTAAAGTTAAAGCCAGAAAATGGATTATATGAAATTTGTCTTTCAATAAAAGATAAAACGTCATCAATGAAGCTAAACGCATTTTTTATGTTATTGTGGTTTTTTCTTATGAAATCTATGTATGAATCAGTAATATCATCAGCAATTTTGCTGTATATAATTGTCCAGTTCATTTATACTAAATAAGCTGTTTTTTTATTTCATCTACAATTTCATTTTTATCATATAATTCGCGTAAATGTACTATCTCTTCTAACTCATCTTCTTTTGGCTTTCTAATTTTAGCAAGCGTTTCTAAAACAAATATAGGATTCATCTCATCGCCCTGATCTAACATCCCCCAATATTTTGTGTGTGTTATGGTGCTTGCTGTCTTTGCTCCAAATGATGATATTGTATTATATAAATTACTTAACATTCAATTTCTTCAGTAGACAGATAATTTATTTTTGGTATATCTACAGCTTTA
>NZ_ABZS01000152.1 GCF_000173615.1 Sulfurihydrogenibium yellowstonense SS-5
AACAGAAAAAGATTTTCCAGAAAGATGTCCTTATACATTTGAACAGATTTTAAACTATAAGCCATGGCTTGAAAATAATACTTAGGAGGTTAAATATGGCAAGATTAGTTTTCAGAAAAAGCGGTAAGGTAATAGAAAATCCAGAAGAGATAAAATCATTTTTGTCTCAGTATGGTGTAGTTTATGACGTTTGGGGCGTTGATAGACTTCCGGAAGATGTTAGAAAAAATTACAACATAGATGAAGAAAATTCAAAAGCCATAATTCAAGCATACGAAAAAGAATTGAAAGAATTGAAAGAAAAAATGGGATACATTACAGAAGATATAGTTGTTTTATCTGAAAAAACTCCAAATCTTGATGGTCTAATGGCTAAATTTAAAAGAGAGCATCACCATATAGATGATGAAGTTAGATTTGTAGTTGATGGTAGCGGTATATTTCCGGTAAAAATAGAAGACGATATTGTAGATATTCATGTAGAAGCTGGGGAGTTAATCGTTGTGCCGGCGGGAGCAAGACACTGGTTTGAGCTTGACGAAAACAGAAAAATAAAATGTATAAGAGTTTTCAAAACACCTGCAGGTTGGGAAGCTATTTACAATGAAAATGAAACAGCAACCATGAGGGACTAAATGACCCAGCAAGAGAGAGAAGAGTTAAGAATATTTGTTGGAAAAAATGCAGATTACTACATATCTAAATGGGAAGAGATTGCAGAAAATAAAATAAGCTGGAACTGGGCAGCTTTTTTCTTTGGTCTTTTGTGGTTTGGATATAGAAAAATGTACCCCCATGCTTTTGGATTTATGATTTTCAGTCTTATACTTCAAATTATTCAAACGAAAATGAATACAGACCCTTTGGTTATAGTTTTGACAAATTTAGCTATTTCTATATTCATAGGAATGTTTGGAAACTACTTATACTATGAGTATGCAAAATCAAAGGTTCAAGAGATAAAAAGTAAATTAACAGATGAAAAAAATTTTTATATTGAACTTGCAAGACAAGGTGGAGCAAGTTATTTTACAGCGATCGGTATAGGATTGATGTATTTAGTAGCATCATCTATTATAGAATACGGAATGGAGGATAAAAGTGAAAATTTTAGAAAACAAAAAAGCATTGATCCTTGGAGTAGCTAACGATAAAAGTATAGCTTACGGAATAGCTAAGGTTTTCTATGAAAACGGAGCTATACTTGGATTTAATTATCTTGATGAAAGGATAGAAAAAAGAGTTAGACCAATAGCTCAAGAGTTTAATTCCGACCTTGTTGTTAAATGTGATGTTTCTAAGGATGAAGAGATTAAAAGTTTGTTTGAAGCTGTTAAAGAAAAGTGGGGTAGCGTTGATATAATCGTTCACTCAATAGCCTTTGCCAACAAGGAATATTTAAAAGATTACTATTATACTGTGGATAGACAGTCATTTTTACAGGCTATGGATATAAGTGTTTACTCGTTTACAGCCATAGCAAGAGAATTTTTACCAATACTAAATGAAGGTGCAAGTTTATTAACGCTGTCATATTACGGCGCTGAAAAGGTTGTTTATAATTATAACGTTATGGGTGTTGCAAAAGCAGCATTAGAGGCATCTGTAAAATATCTTGCAAGAGACCTTGGAGAAAAAGGTATAAGAGTTAACTGCATATCAGCCGGACCAATCAAGACCTTGGCAGCAATGGGAATTTCAGATTTCAACGAAATTCAAAAAATATCAGCCGAAAGAGCACCACTTAAAAGAAATGTAACCATAGAAGAAGTTGGGAAAGCGGCACTATTTTTATGTTCTGATTTATCATCAGGCATAACAGGAGAAATATTACATGTTGATGCAGGCTATAACATCATAGGCATGTGAGGTGTTCATATGAAGCTATATGTAAACGGCGTTTTAAAAGAGTTTGAAAAAGAACAAATGACGATATCAGAATTAGTAAAAGAGTTACAAATAAAAGCACCAAACTTTGCCGTTGCGGTAGGCTTTGATGTAATTCCAAAAAGTGAGTACGATACATTTGTTTTGAAAGATGGAGACAAGGTTGAGATAGTTCATTTTGTTGGTGGAGGTTGATGTTGGAAAAAATCCAAAAAATCAGAGGATTTCAGGATATATACGGAGAAAACGCAAAAAAATACAGATATATAGTAGATACATTCAGAAAAACATTTTTAGATTATAACTTCCAAGAAATAATCCTTCCTTACGTTGAAGATGTATCGTTATTCAAAAGGTCTGTTGGTGAGGCAACGGATATAGTTCAAAAAGAGATGTATGTTTTTACAGATAAAGGCGGTAGAGATGTTGCACTTAGACCGGAGGGTACAGCAGGTTGCGTTAGAGCTTACATAGAAGAAAAGATGTACGCAGAAGGCGGATACCATAAACTGTTTTATGAAGGAGCAATGTTTAGATACGAAAGACCACAAGCAGGAAGATATAGACAATTTCACCAAATCGGAGCAGAAATATTTGGAGTTTCTTCGTACTTAGCGGATGTTGAGCTTATCAGCATGGTTTACAAAATACTTAAAAATCTTAAAATAGACTTTAGACTTGAAATAAATACACTTGGCGATTTTCAATCAAGAAAAGAGTATATATCAAAGCTGATTGAATATTTAAAAAATTATGAAAACTCTTTATGTCAAGATTGCAGAAGAAGAATTCATGAAAATCCACTTAGAGTTTTAGATTGTAAGGTAGAAAGCTGTAAAGAGATAACAAAAGATGCACCAAAAATAACAGAAAGTCTTCCAAAAGAGGCAATAGAAAGATTTGAAAAGATAAAAGAAAGCTTAAAAGCTATCAGCGTTGATTTTATAGAAAATCCAAGACTTGTTAGGGGTCTTGATTATTACACCCATACTGTTTTTGAGTTTATCTCTCAGGAAATAGGTTCTCAGGGGACAATTGCAGCAGGTGGAAGATATGATAATCTTGTAGAACAACTGGAGGACCACCAACGCCAGCACTCGGCTTTGCAGCAGGTATAGAGAGACTTATCTTATTAGTCAAAGACTTACCACCGGAGAAACCATTAATCGTAATCATTCCATTAAACCAAGATTATTATATACAAGCTTTAAAACTTTCGGAAAAGACAAGAGAAAAGCACATTCAAACAGAGCTACTCTTAAAAGAAGGAAGTTTAAAATCAATGCTAAAAACAGCAAATAAATTTAATGCTAAGTACGTAATTTTTGTATCTGATAAATTAGAGCTTAAAGATATGACATCAGGCGACCAGGAGATATTTATAAACGAGGAAGATTTAATAGATGCCTTACTTTCTAAGTTGTAAAATATGGCGAAAGACTGAGAAGTGCTGGAAAAATTTTTGCAAGCTGTAAAATGATAGTGTTTCAAAATTTTTGTAAATTTACCTTTCCTTGTCATCCTGAGGCTACAAGCCGAAGGATCTCCTCTTTTAAAAAAGTAAAGTAAGTAAATGATAAATAAAAAAGAAAGGAGATTTTTCACTAGCTGTAGAATGACAATCAAAAGGTTAAATTAATTTTTGGATTTGGTTAAAATTGGAACATCTTAGCGAAAGATGAGGAGATAAGAGATAATATTATTGCTATTCTGCATTTGGTTAAGAATTTTATTATTTTAATAAAAATTCATAAAAACGGAGGTAAAAGCTGTTTAAGTTTGAGCTTTTAAAAGAAGATGGCAACGCAAGACGTGGAAAGATATACACACCTCACGGAGAGATAGATACACCTATATTTATGCCGGTTGGTACCCAGGGAACGGTCAAAGCCATAACGATGAAACATCTTGAAGAGATAAACGCACAGATAATTCTTGGAAATACATACCATTTATATTTAAGACCGGGCCTTGAAGTTTTAAAGAAATTCGGCGGACTTCATAATTTTTCATCTTGGCAAAAACCGATTTTAACGGACAGTGGAGGGTTTCAGGTTTTTTCTTTAGCAGCCGGAAAGGAGAAAGAAGGTAAACAAAAGGCGCAGGTTGTAATTACAGAAGAAGGTGTAAAGTTTAAATCTCATTTAGATGGTTCATGGCATTTTTTCACACCGGAGTTTGTCGTTGAAATTCAAGAAATAATCGGCAGTGATATAATGATGCCTTTAGATGAATGCCCACCTTATCCTTCCAGCCATCAGTACGCTTTAGAAAGTCTTAAAAGAACTATCAGATGGCTTGAAAGGTCAAAAAAAGCAAAGAAAAATCCAAATCAAGCATTATTTGGAATAATTCAAGGGTCAACTTACGAAGATTTAAGAAGAGAAAGCGCGCTTAGGACTATAGAACTTGATATGGATGGATACTCTGTCGGTGGTCTATCTGTTGGTGAGCCAAAAGAATAT
>NZ_ABZS01000151.1 GCF_000173615.1 Sulfurihydrogenibium yellowstonense SS-5
TTTGTAATTTGTCTTTTCTTGTCATCCTGAGGCCGAAGGCCGAAGGATCTCTTTTTTGATTTTTTGACTTGAGAAGAAAAATATGAGATTCTTCGCTTCGCTCAGAATGACAGTTTGGATTTTTGGAACAGCCTCTCATCCTGAATAAAGTGAAGGATCTCCTCTTTTAAATAAGCATAGAAGGTGAGAGGTAAAAGGCTAAAGTTTTTCACTGGGCGACGTTGATTTTTACAAGCATCCTCTGCATCAATTTGCAAACAAAAAATCATAATGTTATAATGTTTTACTATCTTAAAATTGGAGGATATTTATGAAACTACCAGCAAAGCTGGTGGAGATAGTATCTCAAAGCATTGCAGATAAGCTTATAAATGAGCATATTGTTGAAGCAGACGATGAACAAAAATTTAGACAAGACATACTTGAAATAATCAAAAAAGCTGTAGAAGAAGAAAAAGAACTTGAAGAAGAAGCAGAAAGGCTTGTTGAACAATATATAAAACAGTTTGAGCATGAAGATATAAAATTCAGAACGGCCGTCTTAAAAGTAATGGAAAAATTAGCCGAGGAACGAAATATCCATCTTGACCCGGAGGAAAGATTGAATCAAATTGCAAACAGAATAAAAAGATACATTGAAACAGAAGATTCTGTAGAAATATTCGATCATCCAAACAAAATAAGAAGAATAGTCTTAGAGCTTTTAAAAAGATTGGTAAGAGAGCAAAGAGAGATAGATAAAGAAGTTAGACAAAGAATCAGGTCTTACTCAAGAAAAATCGTTGAAGGGACTCCTGAGTGGAGAATTCTCTACAGTAGAATATATGAAGATGCTTTAAAAAGGAGAGGTTGGTTATAAAAAATCTCTCGTTCGGAGATAATTTTTGGAGAAAAAAGTCCCATACTCAGAATTTGGATATAAAGTTTTTTATAAAATCAGACCGGCGTTAAAAAAACTATTAAAAATAAATGTTGTAGGGCTTGAAAATATACCATTGACCGGTGGCTGTATCTTAGCTGCCAATCACAGAAGCCATTTAGACCCACCAGTTTTAAACATCATATCTCCAAGACCAATAATTTTCTTAGCAAAAAAAGAGCTTTTTGAAGTGCCAATTCTTGGTTGGATAATTAAAAAGGCAGGAGCTATTCCGGTAAAAAGAGACAATAGAGATTTAAGCACGATAAAAAAAGCCATCTCTTTACTTAAGGAAGGTTATGTAATAGGAATTTTTCCGGAAGGAACAAGAGCAAGACCGGGAGAGTTTAGAAAACCACAACCAGGAGTTGGTTATCTTATAGAAAAAGCAAAAGTTCCAGTGATACCAATTCTTGTTGAAGGTACAGATAAAATACTACCAGTAAAATCAAAATTTCCTAAATTGTTTAAGTATAATATTGATGTAATTATTGGAAAACCTATAAATTTTGAAGGAATATCATCTTACGAGCATGTGGCAGAAAAAGTAATGCACGAAATCAAAAAATTAAAAGAGGTAAAAAGAGATGGCTAATATAATAGTTGCACAAACAGCAGGATTTTGTTTTGGTGTAAGAATAGCCGTAGATATGGCAAAGCAGGCCGGAGAAAAGCTCGGACATGCATATACAAATGGTCCAATAATCCATAACAAGCAAGTTGTTAATTATCTAAAATCTATTGGTGTTGAAGAGATGCAGGGCTATTCACAACTAAAACCCGGCGATACTGTAATCATAAGGTCTCATGGTGTACCACCTAAAACAGAAAGAATGTTAAAAGAGCTGCATGTAAATGTTCTTGATGCTACATGTCCGTTTGTAAAAAAAGTTCATGATAAAGTTAAGCAACTTGTTGAAGAAGGATACTTTGTAGTCATAATAGGCGAAGAAGGACATCCGGAAGTGATAGGAACGCTTGGACACCTTGAAGAAGTTGACGGAAAAGGCGTTGTTGTTGAAAATTTTGAAGATTTAGTCAAAAAAGTTCCAAAAAGAAATAGAATCGGAGTAGTGGCACAAACAACCCAAAGTGAAGACTTTTTCAGAGAAGCTGTAGGATATCTGGCAGAAAATACAGAAGAGTTAAAAGTTTTTAATACAATCTGCGATGCTACTTCTGTAAGACAAGAAGAGGTTAAAAAAATAGCACCGGAAGTTGATGTGATGATAATCATCGGCGGAAAACACAGCGGAAATACACAAAGACTTTATCAGATTTCAAAAGCATTAAATCCAAATACTTATCATATAGAAACAGCAGACGAGCTACAAGAACAGTGGTTTGAAAATAAAGAAAATATAGGCGTATCAGCCGGTGCATCTACACCTGACTGGATAATTCAAGAAGTTGTAAATAAAATCAAAGAAATAAAAGGAGTCAGCCATGAATGAGTTTGAAAAAATGATGGAGCAAGCTGTAGAAGCATCTCATTACTCAAAAAATCAAAAAGTAAAAGGAAAAATCGTAAAAATAACAGATGATAAAGTTTATGTAGATATTGGACAAAAAGTAGAAGCTGTTTTAAGAAAACAAGAAGCAGAAGGCTACAAAGAAGGCGATGAGATAGAAGCGGTATTTATCGGCAAAATAGATAAAGACGGATACTTTATCCTGTCAAGAAAAGGCTTTGTCATGAAAGATAAGGTAAAGAAGCTTAAAGAGGCTTTTGAAAAAAGGCAAAAAGTAAAAGTTATGGTAGTTAGTAAAGTAGAAAAAGGATATATTGTTGATATAGAAGGCATTAAAGGATTTATGCCATTTTCAGAGTCCGGCACCAAAAGAGATGAAACTTTGCCTGAAGGTTATACGTTTGAAGGATACATTGTTAAGTTTGAAGAAAGAAAAGGCAATCCTAACGTTGTAATATCAAGAAAAGAAGCATTAAAAGAAGAAGTAAGCGCAGAAAAAGAAAAATACTTATCAGTTTTACAGCAAGGTCAAAAAGTTGTCGGTAAGGTAGAAAAAATCACAGATAAAGTTGCTGTAATCTCTATTGACAATGTAGTTTATGGAATCCTGCCAAAGAGTGAGCTTTCTTGGGATAAAAACAAAAAATTTGAAGATGTTTTAAAAGCTGGAGATAGCATAGAATTAGTAATAAAAGAGATTAAAGATAAAAAGCCAATATTTTCTCTAAAAGCTTTAGAGTCAAATCCATGGGATAAATTTGATAAAGATGTTGGAGATGTTGTAGAAGCTGCCGTTAAAGAAATCAATAAATTTGGTGTTATTGTTGATGTAGATGGAGTTGAGGGTTTTATCTACAACAGAGAAATTTCGCATTTTGATTATATGAAAGCTAAGAAAAATTTGAAAGCTGGAGATAAAGTTAAGGCAAAAATTATAGAGCTTGATAAAGAAAACAGAAAATTAAAATTAAGCATAAAAGCATTACAAGAAAATCCAGTAGAAAAATTCTTAAAAGAAAATCCTGTTGGTAGTGTAATTGAGGCAAAAGTTAAAGATGTTAAACAAAAAGTTGCATTTATAGACCTTGGTGAAATAGAGGGAATTGTAAAACTTGAAGATGCTACAGACAATAATAACATAAAATCCATCTCATCAGTATTAAAGGAAGGTAAAGTTTATAAATTTAAAGTTCTTGGCGTGGAAAAAGACAAAATCTTACTTGGAATGAAGCAGCTCTTAGAAGAAGAATGGAATGAGTTTATCTCTAAATACAAAGTTGGCGATGTAGTTAAAGGAAAGATAAAAAAACTCATAGAAAAAGGTGCAATCGTTGATTTGAGAGAAAACATAGAAGGCTTTATACCGGTTTCTGAAATAGCTTTAGAAAGAATAAACATTCCAAGCGATAAGTTAAAGCTTCACCAAGAAGTCGAGGCTAAAATAATAAAAATAGACTCAGAAAACAAAAAAATAACATTAAGCATTAAGCAAATTTTATTAGAAGAAGAAAAGAGAAAGAAGGAAGAGGAGAAAAGAAAAGCTGAAGAAGAGGCAAAAAGAAAGCTTTTAGAAAAATTAGAGAGTAAAAAAGAAGAAGGAAAACAACCAGAAGGAGAAGGCTTAGGTACACTGGGAGATATTCTTAAGAAAAAATTACTGGAGAAGAGCCAATGATTCTTGATTTTGTTTTATTAGTAGTTGGTATACTTTTTGTTTTAGCAGCGGCTGAGCTGTTTACAAACGGTATAGAAGCTCTTGGGCATAGATTAAACGTATCTAAAAACTTTACAGGTAGCGTACTGGCTGCTGTAGGAACTGCTTTACCGGAAACCTTAATACCAATAATTGCCATAGTTTTTTTTACAGGGAATAAAGGTCATGATATTGGCGTTGGAGCAATCCTTGGTGCTCCTTTTATGCTTGCAACTGTAGCATTTCCGCTTATTGGATTAACATTAATCATTGCTCATTTAATGAAAAAAAGAGG
>NZ_ABZS01000150.1 GCF_000173615.1 Sulfurihydrogenibium yellowstonense SS-5
AAATTCCGACTATCATATAGGACTTGGTGTAGAAGGTGAAGTTAATGACACCCACTTAATGCTTGGAAGTTCTAAACTTCTTGAGAAAAAACATATAAGAGTTAGCAAAAAAATTAAAGAAATCGTAGATCAATTACATGATAAAGGTGAATCGGTACTTTATCTGGTTAAAGAAGGAAAAATTGTTGCTTTATTTGGAATATCAGACCCATTAAAGCCGGAAAGTAAAGAAGTTGTAAAAATATTGCAAAGTATGGGAAGAGAAGTAATATTATGTAGTGGTGATAATGAGGATGCTGTCAAGAAGATAGCTCAGGCAGTAGGAATCAAGAAATACTACGGTCGTGCTTTTCCGGACGAAAAGGCAAAAATAATTAAGAAACTTAAAGCTAAAGGTAGAAAGGTTGCGTTTGTTGGTGATGGAGTAAATGACTCTCCGGCTTTATCCGTTGCAGATGTTGGAATATCAATTAGAAGCGGTGCTGATATTGCTATTGAAGTAGCCGACGTTGTGATTGGTGAGAGCATGCATCAGTTAATCGATGCTTTCAAAATTTCTGATGATGCATTGAATAATATTAAACAAAACTTCAAGATTAATAAAGTTGTAAATACAATCGGATTAATTGGTTCCCTTGCAGGCGTGTTTAATCCTGCTATGTCAACAATTATTAACAATGGAGCTTCGGTATTAATGGGCATAAATGCTATCAAGCCTATATTTAAAGAAAAATAATCTTAGGAGGTAATTATTATGGAAGAGAAAAATTTACAACAAGAACTTGAAAAAATCAAAGCTGAGTTAGAAGAGTTAAGAAAAAAAATTGGTATGTCTGAGGAAAAAGATATTACTAAGCTTCCTCTTGAAGTTGTAAAAAAAGTTACAGATACAGCATCAGAAGTGGCTAAAACTGCTATGGAAATAGCAGAAAAAGCCGTAAAAGTTGTTACATCTGCGGCAACAGGTGCAGTTGAAGGTGCAAAAAAAGCAATACAAGAAGATCAAGTACAAACTACAGCAGAGAAGAAAGAAGAGAATCAGCAATAAGTGAGAAGGAGATCCTTCGGACTAAAGTCCTCAGGATGACAGAGAAAGACTGAATGATAAACATAAGAGAAAGGATGACCTTATTTGCCATTCTGCAGCCAGCGAAGAATCTCCTACTTTTATTAAATTTTTCAAGCGACATATAGTTAATTTTTTAGTAAATTTTTAATGTATGGTAGCATTTTTGTTTAACAGGATTGTGTTTTATACTTGGGGGAGTTATGACTTTTATTAAAACAAGAAGCGGAAGATATTTAAAGCTTGATAGTATAATAGGGTTTGCCATTGAAGAAGAAAAGATGGAAATAGATGGAAAGCGTCAGATAGTCTTTGAGATAATCGCATATCTTCCCCAGCCTCTAAATCCTGCTATACTTGGAATTTTTTTATCCGAAGAGTCAGCAGAAGAAGAATTAGAAAGATTAATTCAAAGATTAACAGCCGGGAAAGAAAAAATAGTTCAAATTAAAACAGAGATATGATTGATCAAGAGATAAAACATTTAGAAGAGCTTGTTGAAAAAATAAATAACGAACATAAACATAAGCTGAATAACGTAAGCGAGCCTATTTTCTTAACCGTTGTTTTGAGCAATGATTCAAAAGTAGATGTTGAGATTAATAAACATGGAGTCAAAATTTTAAAACATTTAGAGCAAAAAGAATTTGAAATCAAGAATCATGTAACAATCTCATACAAGCAGTTGAAAAAGTCTTTAGAAAATAAAGCAAACATAATTAGGTATCTGATGTCTGGAAAGGTAAGAGTAAAGGGAAATTTAAAATATATACTTGACGTTTTATCTGAACTTTAAAGATGTTTTAAAAGGTAGTCAGCGACTGAAAATGCTGCGATAGAATTAGGTTTTAAAACAGGTTTTAAACCTTGAGATAAGACATATCCAATTGCATCTCTTACTACAATATTTGATTTATGATTTTCATTTGGATTTAAGTCTAAATGTATTTCTAATTTTCTACCATCAATACAGTCAAGTAAATTTAAAGCAGTATATACAGATAGGTCAACTTCTTTCATCAGCCTTTCTCTTAAAGAATTTATTTTTCTTTCTTTTTTAAAACTATAAAAGATTTTTGCTCCCCTGCAAGAATCTATGTGGATTACAACCGCCGTAACGAAGATTGTTGAATCTCTATATTGTTTTGAATCTGAACCTATGTATATTGAAGTTTCTTTAGATGTCTCTGAAATGAACTTTTTTATTTTCTCAAATTTTAGGTCAATCATATTAATCTTGAGATTGTTTTCGTGATTACATTTTCTATCAAAGCACCGATTACGAAAGATTCTATCAATATCTGTTTGTCTTTATCAGTGAAATGAACATCCTGCTGTCTTTTTCTTGATTTTTCTTTTTCTCTAATGATTTTTGCATATCTTTTTTTCATAGATTCTAACTCTTTTTGTAAGTTATCAAATTCGTCGATTGCCATCTAATTCCCTCCAAGCTTCGTTTATAAAAGTATAAGATTCTTATTCGGCTACAGAATGGCAAAGGATGCTTATAATTTAACCTTTTCCTGTCATTCTGGGAACGTAAGTCCGAATGACCTCCTTTTTAAATTTTATAAAAACTGCTAATTTCTCATCCAAGGTATGATAATTTTATATCAAGAATTTTAAATTTCTATTAAGAATTTGTTAAAATTAAGTTAAACAAGTGAAAAATGAGAGGTGTAATTTATTTGCTTAAGATTTCAAACTCTTCAAATACTCTTGCATTAAATCTATCTTTAAAACTGTCCATTGGAAGGAAAAGCTCATAAAATCCAAAACTTCCTTTGATAAGGTTTGGCTTGTCTTTTTCTCCTTCTAAAAAGTTTCTACATACCTTTGTTATTCTATAGTCTTTATATATAATTTCAAATCTTTCCGGCAATTTTTCAATATTTGTGATTGCGTTTCCAAACTTATCAAACTTTATTATTTTTCCGATTATACGACCATCTAATACTTTCGGCTCAAATATATCATTAGTTTTTATATTCTTAATCTCATCACCGAATTTTTCCGGCTTAATCCCTTTGCTTAAATAAGCAGCTACAGGAGCAAATATATCTCTACCATGAAATGTGTTAGTGTCTGATTCTAAGAAAAATTCTTTATTTTTGATTTCTATTATCTTTTCTATTTTTTCTTTTTTTAAAACAAGTGTAAGCAGACCATTGTCCGGACATACGAAAAAGTAATCTTTTGTTTTTACGATTATAGGCTTTCTTTCTGTTCCAACGCCAGGGTCAACCACAGAGACAAAAATTGTACCTTTAGGAAAATATCTGTAAGTTGCATTTAAAACTATGCTACCTTCTATTATGTTAAATGACTCTATCTCGTGGGATATATCAACAATTTTAGCCTCCGGATTTATTGATAAAATGACTCCTTTCATTGAGCCAACAAACCCATCTTTTAAGCCAAAATCTGTAAGCAGTGCTATTAAGCTCATTTGTTTATTAAGCTCTTTATATAATCAATCACTTCTTCTATGGATTTGTCAGTTGTATCAATGATAATGTAATCTTCTGTTGGTCTAAGTGGTGATTCTTTCCTCTCGTAATCTAACTTGTCCCTTTCTAATATTTTTTGTAATATGTGATTATAATCTACAACAAAACCTTTTTCTTTTAGCTGCTGAACTCTTCTTTGTGCTCTAATTTCCGCTGATGCTGTCATGAATATTTTTAAGTCTGCATCGGGAAAGATTCTTGACCCTGCATCTCTTCCTTCTATAACAACATTCTTTGCTATTTCTCCAAGCTCCCTTTGTTTGCTAACCATCCATTTTCTAACTTTTGGATATCTTGCAATGATTGATGCAACATTTCCAATCTCTTCTGTTCTGATAATATCAGAAACATCTTCACCATCTAAAAAGACTTGAGAGTCTTTTAATAATATCTGAGTATTTTCTAAAACATTCATTATTTCTTCTTCATTTTCAAGATTGATGTTTAATCTTAAAAGTTTTAATGCAGCAGCTCTGTACATAGCTCCCGTGTCTATGTAAGTATATCCAAGCTCCTTGGCTAACAATTTTGCAATCGTGCTTTTGCCAGACCCTGCAGGTCCATCTATGGCTATAATCATTTCTTTACTCCTTTAATAATATTTAAAAGCTCTTGTGGTTGTTTTATTTTATACTTAGCAGGATGGTTGTAATTATGATTATTCTGATACAAAATAAACTCTACATTTTTACCCTCTTCTCTGTTATAGTTATAAACCATCATCAAATCTGCGATTGTATCTCCAATGTAAAAAACAGGCTCTTTATAATCAAATTTTTTAAAGAATGTTTTTAATGGATAGGAAGATGGCTTTCTTAGATGTGGATTTGGTATA
>NZ_ABZS01000149.1 GCF_000173615.1 Sulfurihydrogenibium yellowstonense SS-5
CTATAGGTTGGTCTGGATATCTACGAACCTTTTTAGAAAAAAACTTTGGATTTACTCTGCCGGTTGAATTAACAGGTGCTTTTGACCCAAGTAAAGGAACTTTTTTTGATCTATTTGCTTTCTTGGGTGTTATTGTTGTTTTTGCTTTACTGACGATTGGAATCAAAGAAAGTGCAAAAGTAAACTCTGCAATAGTAATACTTAAGCTAATAGTTTTGATTGTTTTTATCATTGTTGGAATTAAATATGTAAAATTAGAAAATATTACTTCTGACTTTTTACCATATGGCTGGGAAGGGATTTGGCATGGGGCATCTTATGTAGTTTTTGCATATCTTGGATTTGACGCCATCTCTACATTGGCAGAGGAAGCAAAAGACCCACAAAAAACCATGCCAAAAAGTTTAATAACCGCCCTTGGAATTAGCACTGTTTTATATATAGCTGTCTCATTTGTACTGGTAGGAATGCTTAATTATAAATCTTATGAAGGAAAGCCTGACTCCCTTGCTTATGCTATGTATCAAGTAAATGAAAAATGGGTTGCTGACTTTATTTCTATTGGTGCAGTCATAACTATTACAAGCGTTATGATTGTTATGGGACTTGGTTTTACGAGGGTTATGTATGCATTATCGAGAGATGGACTTCTCTTTAAAACTTTTTCGGAAGTTCATCCTAAATTTGGGACTCCATATAAAGCTTCTATTGTTGGTGGATTATTTTTATCTATATTGGCCGGAATTCTGCCTTTAAAAGTTTTATCAGAGCTTGTAAATATTGGTACATTATTTGCATATATCATGGTAGGAATTGCTGCTATAGTTGTTAGAAAGAATTCAAACTATAATCCAATATTTAAAGTTCCTGCCCCAAATTTACTCCTTCCTTTAAATGTTATATTCTTACTTTTAATAATGGCGGGTTTACCGTTGGATACGTGGGTTAGATTTTTTATATGGAGCTTCATTGGACTTCTTATTTATGCTTTATATGGATTTAAAAATAGTAATTTAGGAAGGTAAGAAGTATTTTGAAGTCATCATTTTTCATTTTATTGAATGAAATGTCCGAGGCTGCTTGAAAGATTGACATCACCATTCTATAGCCGGCGAAGAATCCCCTTTTTGCCCCTCTTCCTTTCAAATAACAATAAAAGAGGAGATCCTTCAGGCTAAAGTCCCATTGCTTAAAAACGTGTCAGACTGGCAAAGGTTTCCTTAAAGAAAGCAGGAAATTCAAAGCAGTCTGACCTAATTTCTTACTTTAAATTAAAATAAAAACATCAGCCTAATAATCTTTCAAATAAACTCTTCACATCTTCTTGTTTACCAAGCTGGTTTGCTAAGCCTGTAAGATTATAGATTACATCTTCATTCAATGGATTTAATGTTGCTGCTTTATAGAAAAATCGATATGCTTTTTCTAAATTATTTGCATAATACTCCAATGCACCAAGAATATTATACAAAGGTGCACCTTGATAAACAGAAGCAATCTCGTTTATCAGATTAAATATTTCTTGCACATTTCCTTCGTTAATAGATTGCTCTATCATTTCTATCAATCTTTGTATTTGACCTATATTCTCTTGTAAATTTTTAACTTCTTCTTGAGAAAATCCTTGCTCCTCTGAAACTAATTTTTTAGCCTCATCAAAAAGACCCATGTTAAAATAAGCTTGAACCAACTTTGACAATGTAATTTTATTATGAAAACTTAATGCAGCTTTTCTGTAAAATTCTGATGCATTGTACAAATCATAATAGTCAGATAAAACATCTCCTACAGACGTATATGCAGTTGCTAAAGCAAGGTTCTCATTCTTATTCCATCCAAGCTTTGGGAAAAATTCTTGTAAAGGATATTTTTTTAATGCATCTCTTAAAGCTTTACTTCTATAAGAAGTATCTATAAATGTTTCTAATAAGTACTTCACTACATAGTTAAACTCTGACAGTTTTAACTTTAAGTTGTTTAAATTTTCATAAATAAATCTGTAAAATTCATAATCTTTAAAGCTTTCATCAAATTTTCCAAGTCTTTCTAAAGAATCTTTTTTTGTAATTACTCCAAACTCAGGAATATAATCTTCTATTTTCAAAGTCATTAATAAATTATTCTCTTTTCCATATACATCTTCCAGCTTTCTAATGCTTTCGTTACCTTCTATATCTTTGTAGACAATATTTGTATAAATAATATCAGCATCCGGATTTGATTCTAAAACTTCCATCATTTCCGGTATCATGTCAAACTCCAAGACAGTAGCATTATCTATCCAAAGAATTAACTCATTTTCTGCTTTGTCTATTATTTTATTTCTCAATACTGCTTTATTATCTGTATCAAGTCCTAAAGCTACAAAATCAAACTCTGCATTTTCTAAATCTTCTTTATTACCGGTATAGATTATTTGATCAAAATACTCTAAATTATCTTGAATTCCCTCCAAGACTTCATTAATTTTTGAAAAATCTGAAGTGGTCTTTAAAATCCCAAGTGTTAAATTCATATAATTATCCCTCCTTTTTATAAGTATTGTATTATATTTTATCAATAAAAAATAGATAAGGTTTTTTAATGACGGATTTAAAAATATCAGTTTTAATTCCAACTTATAATAGACCGGAGTATTTAAGAGAAGCTTTAAGAAGCATTATAAATCAATCACTTAAGCCATATGAAGTTATAGTAGCAGATGATAATCCAAATGAAGAGATAAACAAAAAGAATTTTGAAGTTGTAAACGAGTTTGCTAAAGATTATCCTTTTATAAAATATCATAAAAATGAGAAAAATCTTGGATCGGCTGAAAATTACAAAAATCTGTTTTACTTAGCGTCAGGAGATTTAATCCATTTTTTATGTGATGATGATATCCTTGCACCTTATATATTAGAAGAGTTAAGCAAGCCTTTTAAGGATGATGATATAGTAATATCTGCCGGAAAAACTTTATTTGTAGATGAAAAATTAAGGGTTATTTATTTGCCGGCATTAAGGAATCATTTAGAATTTTATGAAAAACATTTCAATGATTCTTGCGTTAATGGTAAATGGCTGATAGAAAAATCCTTAGAAAAGCTTTTTAACATTATGGGAAGTTTTTCAGGTTTTATGTTTAGAAAAGATAAAGTAGATTTTGAGCTATTTAAATTTGACAATATAGAATTTGAAGCTAATGCAGATTGGTTTTTGTGGATGAATTTAGCAAAAAAAGGAAAAGTTTATTTAAGTAATAAGGCCTCTAACCTGTACAGAATGCATGAAACAAATGATCAGCTTAACATAAAAACTATACTTAAAGAAGCAATCGAGAGACAAACTTTTTTAACAAAAGAATTTATTGGTAGTCTTGGTATAGATGAAAATTTATTTAGATACAAAGATGGGTTTACAAGAAATTTATATTACATTGATGCCTTTTACCAATACATAAAAACAGATAGAAAACTTTCTAAAGATTTAAAGCAACTTCTAAATAAAATCTACAATGCAAATTTAGATTTAAAAATTGAAAGAGAACCATTTTCTATAATTATAGTCTCTTATAACTCTTCAGATACTATCAAAGAATGCATTCAATCGGTTTTGGATTCTTATTTAATAGAAAACGATGAAATAATTATTGTTGACAATAATTCGAAAGATAACACGGTTGAAATTGTAGAATCTTTTAATGACAGTAGAATAAAGATAATAAAAAATTCAGAAAATCTTGGATATTCTAAAGCTATTAACCAAGGAGCCCAATTGTCAAAAAATCCTTATTTGGTATTTTTAAATCCAGATACTGTTGTAATCTCTAAAGACTGGTTAAACAGATTTTACAAAGAGCTTCAAGATAAGCAAGTTGCAATGGTTGGTCCGGTTTCTGATATAGCAATACATAAAAATATTTTATCTTATTATATTCCTCCAAACCTGAGATTTTTAGACTTAAAAAGATATGAAAGATTTTTAAAGTATATTTATAACCAATATCATGAAGATACTACCTTTTTATCAGGATTTTGTATTGGAATATCAAAAGAAAGGTTTTTAGAATTTGGAAAATTTGACGAAGACCTTATCCTTAAATTTAATGACTTTGATTTTTCATTAAAAGCACAAGAAAAAAATCTAAAACAGTATGTTTTACCTTCGGTATTAATAGCACATAAAAATCATATATCTTTTGAAGAAGATATAAAAGAAGCTAATTATTTAAATAAGCTAAGTCTATACAACTTTTTAAAGAAGCTAATCAAAAAATACGGATATGGAAACGTTCCAAATCCAATAGATTTGTTTATGAAAGATGTAAGAAAAACAGAGCCATTTTATGCATTTGACTTGTCTGACGGAAGATACAGATATGTTTTCAAATTTACAGATAAAGAAAAGCCGAAAGACTTTTTTAGACAAA
>NZ_ABZS01000148.1 GCF_000173615.1 Sulfurihydrogenibium yellowstonense SS-5
TTTGGTGAGTTATTATCTACTACAATAACTTGATAGTTAGGATAATCATTTCTTAAAACACTCTCCAAACACTCTATTGTATCCGTCCAGCCATTGTAGTTAAGTAATATTATGTAAACTTTTGGATAAGTCATTTCTCAACCTTTACAAAAATTTTCTTTAAGTCTCTATCCATTGCTATATTCTATTTTTCTACTTACTACTAAGTACTGAACCACCAAAAATTCTTCCAACAGCCCAAAGCTAAGCTTCAAAAGTGGTCTCCTTATAGGCGAAGTTGATAGGTCAAAAGTAATTTTTTCCACTTTATAACCGGTTTTCTCGAATAATTCAATAATATTTTTTTTGCAGAAGAATCTCAAATGTGTCTTATCTAAAATGCCAGCATCGACATATCGAAAATCGCCTCTTATTAATATGTTTATTAACATGTTTGCCAAGGCACTAATTTCTCTTATATTAGGTATACTTGCTATAATTGTACCATTAGGTTTTAAAAACCTTTTTATTTTTTCTAATACATTCCATGGATCTTTTAGATGCTCCAAAACATCAGCACATATAATGATATCAAAATAGTTTTCTGGCAAATCAATATTATCTTCACTTTCAATATCAGCTAAAATAAATTTATCCAATTTGATCGATTGATTTAAATCCACGATGTCAATTCCTGCTATAAATTTAGCCTTGCCTTGTTTCTTTAATTCGATTAGCGTATTTCCTTGACCACATCCAATCTCTAAAATATTACAATTATTACAGTTGATTAATTTAATAATATCATAGCGAAAAAAAGAAAAATAACCTATTGGTTTTGTAGCGTATATCTCTTTATAGCTCAAGATGTTTAACCTCCTTTGAATTTCAAAACTTAACTTAACTGTGGTTATTCTTTATACTTTCCCAAACCTCAGCCTCCATACCATGATAGCAGCCTCTAATGCTATTTTTTTGCTCATTTTAGAAGACCCACCATTTCTTTCATAAAAGATAATCGGGATTTCTCCAATCTTACAACCTTTTTTATAACATCTGTAAACCATTTCAATTTGAAAAGCGTATCCATTAGATTTAATCCTATCTAAACCTACAGCTTCTAAGCATTTTCTACTATAAATTCTATAACCACTTGTTATATCTGTAAGATGTCTTAGTCCAAGAATTGTAGTAGCATACCAATTGGCAAACTTAGAAAGTAAAAGTCTTTTAAAATCCCATCCAACAACGCTTATAGTATTATTCATATATCTTGAACCAATAACAACATCATAGCCATTTTTTAAAGCTTCTATAAACCTTGGAATATCATCAGGATTATGGGATAAATCCGCGTCCATTTCAAAAAATACTTCATAGTCTCTTTTTAACCCCCATTTAAAACCATCTACGTAAGCTGTACCAAGTCCAAGCTTCCCCGGTCTTTCTAAAATATGTATATTTGGATTATTTTTTATCCACTGATAAACTTTTTCTCTTGTTCCATCTGTTGAGTTATCATCAACTACTAAAATATCTAAAAAATCATACTTTGTTAATCTTTCTAAAATTTTGTCTATATTCTCAGCCTCATTATAAGTTGGTAAAACCACTAATGATTTCATTTTCTAAATTCCTCTATTGCTTTTAAAAACTCACTCTTTGTTTTATCCCAAGAAAAGTTTTTAGCCCAGTTTAAAGCATTTTGGCATAATTTGATATACTCTTGTTTATTATTCCAAATGTCTATAATCTTTTTCACAGCTTCATCTTCAGAATTTACTAAAAAACCCGTTTGATTGTCTTTTATGCTATCAACAAGACCATGAACCTTATAGCCAACTGCAGGCGTTCCAAAAGCGTTGGCCTGTATTACAACCTGCCCCCACCCCTCCCGAATACTTGGAACAATCAAAAAGTGAGACTGTTTTATTAAGTTTATCTTCTCTTCTTCCGAGACATAACCTAAAAATTTTATCCCTTCCATATTTAAATACTTATCTTTTAAATAATCCAACAAAGGACCTGTGCCGGCAACATAAAGATTTACATCTTTCATATACTCTTTTACTTTTAAAAAAATCCTAATTGCAGATTCTGGATTTTTTGTTTTTTTCAGCCTTCCAAGATACAGCAATGTTAGATTTTCATTTTTCTTTGGCACCTCATCTAACGGTTGATACTCTAAACCGTTATAAACTATTTCTATATCCTTAAATCCAAAGTTTCTTAAATCTAATTGGGTTGATGGTGAGACTGTGATAGTTTTTTTGTTTTTGTATAATCTTAAAAATACCTTTTCTAAAAATCTTGGGATGTAGCCAACAAATCCAAGCTCTGCATTCCAAAACTCTTCATATAGCTGATGTATAAGCAATATTGAGTTTTTTTTAAAAAAAGTAAAATATCCTACGCCGTTAAACTCATCTATGATTAGCCAGTCTTGATCTTTGTTTAGCATATACATAAATCCATAAAAATGTGTTGTAAGCTCGTTTCCTTTACGAATAAATTTTATACCATCAATTACTTCTTCACTTTTTAAATCTTTTGTCTTTGAAGAAAACCACTCAACGCTGTATCCGGCTTCTATTAAGCCTTTTGCAATATGGTATGTATAATTTTCAGCCCCACCCTTTTCAGGATGTTTTATGCATCTTCTGTTTAAAATTAAAACTTTCATGCTTTATATAAACTTACAATCCAAAGTGAGAAAAATGCTATAAACATTAGAGAATATAATAAAATCTGCTTTCTGTCGTGTGCTTTCCAGATAAACAATAGCACTGAAGAAATCCAGCCTATCAAAGATAAAACAACTATAAAACTCCAAAAATCTGATGGTTTATTATCATAATTTAATACCTGCATTTGTGCGTTGTATATTTTTTCATAGTCTGCCATAGTATAATTGTTAAACTCCCAATTTATAGATTCTAAAGCTCTTAACTTTGCAATTTCAGGATTAATCTTTTTTAGATAATCTACATAAGGTCTTGTGATTGGGTTTTGTATTTGATATATACTTGTTCTAAGAGTTTCTAAGCAGTATAATCTTTCATCATCTTTTTTAAATGTGTGGCAATATAGGTATAATTCTTCTACGGCTTTTGAGCCAAGCGGACTAAATGGCACATAAGATAAAATTGCTCTTTCGTATGCTTTAACTTTTTCTAAACCTTCCTGTTGCTTTGCAGAATTATAATGTTTATATTGGTAGATCAGGTTTTTGATGATAAAAAATAAAAATATGACAATAAGTAATATAACTAACTTTTTCATAAAAAACCTCATTTAACATTTTTTTCTAATTCTTCAGGTATTAAATAGCTTTGTGAATAATCATTATAGGCTCGTATAGCTTTAAACATTTCTAAGAAACTTTGATTTTGTGGTGAAACATAAATCGTTAATTTAAAAGGTGCTTTAAAACTTCCATAGCTAATATCTGCATCAACTACAAGCTTATTTAGTCTTATAACAGGTTTGATAGAGCTTGCCATGACTAAATAAGAATTTGAGAAGAATTTACACATTTCAAAGGTAAAGATATCATCTGTATTGTGGTTTAGACAAACTTCAGGAGTTAAAAATTTAAACTTAGAAATATTTAGATTATCAAACCATTCTTCCGGTATATTATCATCTTTCTTTAACCAAAAGAATGCATACAGTAAAGGTTTAATTTTAACAAAATTATAAAACGGATGCTCCGGAGCTAAGTTAACACTTGATAAAAATCTTTTTTTCTCCATAATAGATTGTAAATTACCTTGAAAAAACTCAGGAATATTATTTTTATAAACATCTTTTGGTTTACATCCTTCTATTCTCCAATTTGTACTATTATAATAATGCGATGTTAAATGACAGATATCATCTCTAAACCTTCCTAAAATTTTAACATACCATAATTCAAAAGTATGATTATCTCCATATGTTGAAAATATTGAAGAGACCGGAGTTATTGCTAATAAATCCTTTCCATGATAATAAGGAACCCAGTTGTTAAAGTTATTAGTTTCATTTAGCCTGCCAATTAAAAAAACTAAAGGAAAAGCAATTAAAATTTTAGGAACAACTTTATAAGTAAATTCCATTTTTTGATTTTTTATAAAAATAAAACTATAGTAAATTCCCAAACTTGAGATAATTGAAAAAAATGCTAAAGCTGGTAAAAAATATTGATTGGCAGCGACATAGAGCATACCTATAGTAAATGGTCCAGATAATGTTATTTTTGCCAAGATTATAGAGTGCATTATAAATGTTATTAAAGTATATAGAAATATTTTTTTACTCTTTTTAAAAAGGCCGATGAATCCTAAAAGTAAAAAAAAGATAAATGCAATAGAAAAATTTATATTAAACAAATAAAGAATATTTTTTAATGAATAATACCAACCTCTTCTCCTGTGCCCAATGCTGAAATAGGTGCGTCTAAGGAAGAGCTCAGAGCTCATAAAATTTCTCTTAAAATCATAGCAACAAATTTTTCAA
>NZ_ABZS01000147.1 GCF_000173615.1 Sulfurihydrogenibium yellowstonense SS-5
TTGTTTTATCGTAAAGAGGAACGCCGCATTCGTAAGGATAGCCTTCATAAGGTTCCGGTGTCTTTGGTGCAAGAAGTCTGTTTATAACTAATAGAACTACTCCGATTGCGGTAGCCAGTATGAAGAAAATTGTTAGTCCTAAATAACCTGTGGTCATTATCGGCTCTCCTCTATAAAATTTCTTAAATTAGGATAACTCAAAATAAGAAAGTTTGCAAGAGTTTGTATAAGTCATACCAGTTTGGGAAAATTCCGATTTATTTGAATTTATAATATCACAAAAGTATTGTAAAGGTGATTTTTTGTTTAAACTATGATGAGGTCTTTCTGTGTTATACCATAACATATATTGCAACATCTTTTTATTAAACTCATGAATGTCTTTTAATTCGTAATCTTCGTAGTACATGATAAATTCATCCTGTAATGTCCTATTCATTCTCTCTACATATGCTTGTCCTTTTGGATATCTTGGATAGTTAAAATAATGTTTTATATCTTTTTTCTTTAATGCTTTGGTAAACTCGCCTAAGAATTCACTGCCATTATCTGTTTGTATACCTTTTATCTCAAATGGCATTGCTTTTATCAATTTCTCTAAAAAGTCTTTCGCATTTTTACTGTTTAGTCTGTCATATGCAAAAGTAAAGGAGATTCTTGTTTTTACATCTTTGGCTACAAATATATAAACTTTTCTACCATTTACATATTCATGCTTAGTATCTATTTGTACTAATTCTCCTGGTTTTGTTGGTTTTTTGTCTTTATATCTATCTTTCTTTGTTTTCTTTTTAATTTCTTTTACCATTAACTCTCCAGTTCTTCCGTTGATTGTGATTCTTTGCCTGGCATACTCATGATTTAACTTCCTTTCATCTTTAAGCATCTTTATTATATTTCCAATTGAACTTACAGATATCGTAGGAATGTTGTGCTGCTTACAAAGCTCATCAAGTAAAACCTTTATTTTTTCTTTTCCAAGCTTAGGATGTTTTTTTCTGATTTCTAAAACTAATTGTTTATGTTTTTCTGTTATTTTTTGTAATTTTTCTAACTTCATTCCTTTTTTTGACACATAACGATTTTTTAAAGATACTGGATTGTTATTACTGCTTTTATACTCTTTAATCCATCTGTATATGGTAGATTTTGATACACCAAAAGCTTCTACTGCAAGTTTTACTGAGTGTTTTAAGGCAAACTCTACAACTTGCAATCTAAACATTATTTCTGGATGTTTTTGTATAACATCATCTAATTCTTTTACTTGTTTTAAAAGCTTTCTTTCAAGTGTATTAATTCTCTGAATGTAGGTAGATGTCCCTACTTTCTTTCTCATCTTTATCCCTCCGATTTTCATAATTTTAAATTCTTATATTATATTCTCCCATGTTTCTTTTAGCTTGTACAGAGTTTTAAAACACAGTTTGAATTTTTTCTGACGAAATCTTGTTAAGAAATTGAAAAATTGATCTTAATTTAATAAAGACTGTTCCAAAATTTTTGTAAGTTTGTCTTTTCCTGTTATCCTGAGGCTGTAAAGCTGAAAGATTTCCTCTTTTGGTCTTTTGACTTGGAAAGAAAAAATATGATATTCTTCGCTGGCTGCAGAATAAAGATGTTGGTTTTTTGAACTGTCTCGTAACATTTCTCAGCTTTCATTACGACTCTCTAATGCCATCTTGTATGCTTGATTCTTAGACAAATTATACTCATCAGCTATAATTTTTGCTATCTCATTTGACTTTAAGTTTTGATTTTTTAGCTCTATTATTCTTCTTTTTATTTCATCTTCATCTATAGCAGCTTCCTTTTCTGATGGATGGACAAGAATAACAAACTCACCTTTTATCTTGTCTGGATTTTTTTCAAAAAAATCTAAAATTTCAAAAGGATTGCCAATGATAAACTCTTCATGAATCTTTGTAAGCTCTTTTGCAACAACGATATTAGCTTTTTCATCAAGATCTTTTATAAGATCGACAGTATCCATAACTCTATTTGGACTTTCATAAAGTATTAAGGTTGCATCTAACTCTATATATTTTTTCAAAACCTTTTCTTTGTGAGATCTTTTTTGCGGAAGAAATCCTAAGAAAAGAAATTTATCTGATGGTAATCCTGAGGCAGATAGTGCCGCAGCTCCTGCAAATGGGCCAGGAATTGGCACAACTTTTATATTATTTTCTCTTGCCTTTTTTACAACTCTATAACCAGGGTCTGAAATGCAAGGAGTTCCAGCATCAGAAACCAATGCTACATCTTCTTTTTCTAAAATCTTTAATATCTTTTCTGATGCTTCTTCTTCGTTATGCTCGTGATAGCTAATTAGATGTTTATCTTCTATGCCATAAAAATTTAGCAGTTTTTTTGTTTGTCTTGTGTCTTCGCAAGCTATATATTTAACCTTTTTAAGTGTATCTAAGGCTCTAAACGAGATATCCTGAAGATTTCCGATGGGAGTAGCAACAACGTACAAAACAGCCATTACGGTAATCTTAACACATTATTTTGAATGCTACCATAACCTACAAAAACATTGTTTTTATATACAGCAACCTTACCATCCGGAAAGTATTTTTTAGAGTTTATGGTGTTTACTTTAGAATAAGGAAGCTCTAATCTGTCAATATTTACAAGCTTTGATGTATAAGGTTCAATGACTGTCTTATCGTACAATTTCACTACTCTCTCATTTTCTTTAATGTATAAAGCCACATCATTTAATCTTATAGGTGTGTTGTTTACTATCTTGTAAAAGCCATTTAATACAACTTTATTATTTGATATATCGGCAGTATAAACTACATCCCAGCTGAATCCATTTATTGGATAAATTAAATTTATTCCGGCTGAAACAGGTTTATCTGAGTTTAGTTTTATCGTTACTCTTGGTGCTTGAATATCTTGCCACTTTAAAGAAGATGAAAGTCTGTTTGGAAATGTTGGTAAAGTTGTTACTACTACACCGTTTTTTGTATCCAAGGTTATAAAATTGTCTTTTACAGATATGACTGTTCCACGTATTAATCTTCCGTCTCCTTCAATAGATATAGTCTTCCCAATAAGATTTTCTATAAAGTTTTCTTTTGTTGGTTCTATCATGTATCCAGATATTTTTACACTGCTATCTGAAGGCTTTATAACCAAATCATCAGTGTTAGCCATTGGTAAAAGCTGAATTGGTCCAATAATTGTCTCGCCTTGTGCTAATAAAAACTGGGAATACTGGATATAGGTAGATGAACCCTTTTTATTTACTATCAAACTGTCTGCAAATGAAAAACTAAATAAAAATAAAATTATAGCACTGACTTTCTTAAACATTTAAACTCCTTTGTTGGTTTTTTGTAAAAAAATATTATATAACAGATGGAGAGAGACCTATAAAATCTAATAAATCTGAGAGTGATACTGACTCTATGTCTGAAGATACATCATCAATAACATTGTTTATCATGCTTCGTTTTTCTTCAAGCTTTTGCAAGATTTTTTCTTCTACTGTATTTTGAGTTATGAATGTGTAAATATTGACTTTGTTTTTTTGACCTATTCTATGAACTCTATCTTCTGCCTGCCACATTTTGGCCGGATTCCAATGTAAATCAAAAAATATTACATAACTACTTGATGTTAGTGTCAATCCTTCTCCTGCTGCATTAATTGTTCCTACAAAAACTAAACATTTTTCATCTTCTACAAACTTTTTAACGGCTAAATTTTTCTCTTCTGGTTTTAAAGAACCATGATAACTTACTATCTGCTGTGGTTGTAATATTGTTTTTAAATTTTTAATTATTTTATCAACGCCTTCATTCACAAAGTTTGTAAAAATAACGACTTTTTCTTTTTGGTCAGCTAATTCTTTTACTATTTCTTTCAACCTTTCTGCCTTTGGACTGTGGATTGATTCGGGCGGGAAATTACAAATCTGTCTAAGTTTTTGTAGTGAAAAAATTAAATTTTGCTTCATCATATAATTAAAGTTTTTTTCATACTTAATTCTTTCATAGAGATTTAAAAGCCTACTTCTTTCATAGTTTAAATAGTTTTCGTAGTACTGTTTTTGTATTGGACTTAACTCAAATTTTTCTATTTCTGGCGGCAGCTTTTCCGGAAGCTGTGAAAGAACATCTTTTTTCAATCTTCTTAGCATAATAGATTTTAAAATCTCTTTTAGCTCTTCAATTGTAAGATTATCAAACTTTTGATTTGGTATAAGAAATTCCAGCAAAGATACAAGTTCTTTTATGTTGTTTTGAAGCGGAGTTCCTGATAATGCCCATCTATACTGGACATTCTTAGAAATACTTTTAACGGCTTTTGCTTTGAATGTATCCTTATTTTTTATGTTATGAGCCTCATCTAAAACTATTAAGTCAAGATTTTTTGAAAAATCTTTTAATAGCACTGATTTTTCTTTATAATCGTTTTTTAAAGTATCATAGCTAATTATATAAACATGGGCTTTTATCTGCCAAAGAATATTTCTCATATCTTTTGTATCATTGATA
>NZ_ABZS01000146.1 GCF_000173615.1 Sulfurihydrogenibium yellowstonense SS-5
GAGTAGAAGCGGCGGCTCAAACATATTTGGAAAACATGTATGGCAGTTGGATGTTTGTGATGCTGCTGTATTGGCAGGACTTCCAAAAGCACCTTCAAAATACAATCCATACCAAAATTTAGACCTTGCTGAAAAAAGAAAAAAAGTCGTTCTAATGCGAATGCTAGAAGAAGGCTATATAGATGAGCATCAATATCAAAGATGCGTTGAAAAACCTATAAAACTTGCCGGAGTTATAAAGACAGATACATTTAACGATTATTTTGTAGAGCTTATTAGACAGTGGGTTGTTGAAAGATACGGCGAAGATGCTATCTCTCAAGGTGGTTTAAAAATTTATACAACCATAGATAAAGATTTACATTATTATGCACAAAAAAGACTTCAAAATTGGCTTGAAGAGATGCAAGCACGTGTTGGATTTCCAAAGCTTTTAAGAGATGAGATTGAAAGTTTAAAGCAAAAATACGAATCTCAAAATGTTAGTCCAGAGACAATAATAGCAAACAGCATCTATGTAGCTAAAATAAAATCTGTTTCGAAAAATAAAATAACTTTCATGATAGATGGAGTAGAAGGTGAAGCATTTATTAAAGGTGGCACAGCGAATTTACAAGAAGATAGCTATGTATATGTAAAATATACAGAAGATAGAAAGTTTAAAGTCTTGCCATTTTTAGAAGGAGTAGTGTTAAGTATAGATTCTAAAACAGGAGGCATAAGGGTAATGGTTGGCGGATATGAATTTAGAAAGTCTCAGTTTAACAGAGCATTGCAAAGTAAAAGACAGCCAGGCTCTGCTATAAAGCCGATCATATACGCAACCGCGATACAAAACGGATATACTCAAATCTCCGTTTTAAAAGATGAGCCTATCTCGTTTTGGGACTATAGCCAAAACAAAGAATGGGTACCTAAGAATTATGATGGAATATACAGAGGAAATATAATATTAAGAACCGCTTTAGCTAAAAGCCTAAACGCTGCAACTGTTTATTTACTGTCTCAGTTAGATTTTGACCCTGTAATAGCTACAGCTTATAGATTAGGGATAAAACAAAAACTGCCAAAATATTATTCTCTTGCCCTTGGTTCTACAGAATTAACGCCCATAGAACTTGCAACTGTTTATGCAACCTTTGGAAATCAAGGGACACGATGCGAGCCTTACTTTATTAGGAAAGTAGTAGATAGAAACGGAAATATACTTTATCAGCAAGAGCCAAGATGTGAGGATGTATATCCAAAACCAGAAAACGCCGTTATGGTAGATTTACTTAGAGCTGTAACAACTGAAGGAACAGCAGCAAGAGCAGCATCTTTACCATTCCAAACTGCCGGAAAAACCGGAACAACAAACGATTATGCAGACGCATGGTTTGTAGGATTTGACCCAGATTTAACCACCTTAGTCTGGATTGGTTATGATAGGAGAAAGCAAATAGGAAAGGGAATAGCAGGAGCAGAAGGAGCTTTACCGCTTTGGATGGATGTTATGCTTTATGCAAATAGAGGTATGTCTTACAAGCAATTTCCTAAGGTGGAAGGAACTATATACATACCAATCGACCCAATTACGTTAAAGGTATCTAACGAAAACTGCCCTGGAAGATTTTTCCTTTTTGTCGATGGAACATATCCTCAGGTTGATTGCGATGGAAACCCTGTAGATTTAAGTAAAATTTATCCACCTCCACCACAAGAACCACCATCAGAAAATCCTGCTGAAACACAACCTCAGCAAGCACCACAAGAGATCACTTTACCGTCAGATGCTGAAACTCCAGTAACACCAAAGGATAAAAACCAATCCTCTTCTGACAAGAATACGGTTGATAATGAAGAGATAATCAATATAATAAAGAAAAATCAATAAAAGGAGCTTTTGAAATGAAATATACATATCCAAATGAAAAAGGATACTTTGGAGTATTTGGCGGTAAATACTTACCAGAAACCCTCATACCAGCTTTAGAAGAGTTAGAACAGCAGTATTTAAAAATCAAAAACGATGGGGACTTTAAAAGACAGCTTTTATACTATCTTACAGAATATGCTGGCAGACCAACGCCTTTATATTTTGCATCACGATTAACCAATGTAGTCGGCGGAGCAAAAATTTATTTAAAAAGAGAAGACTTATTACATACAGGAGCCCATAAGATAAATAACACACTTGGACAGGTTTTGCTTACAAAAAAAATCGGCAAAAAAAGAATCATAGCAGAAACTGGGGCAGGACAGCACGGCGTTTCCACTGCAACGGCAGCATCTTTGTTTGGTTTAGAATGCGCTATTTATATGGGTGAAGAAGACGCAGAAAGGCAGTCGTTAAATGTTTTTAGAATGAAATTACTTGGAGCAGAGGTTAAAATAGTAAAAGCAGGCAGCAGAACATTAAAAGATGCTGTTAATGAAGCATTGAGAGATTGGGTTACTAATGTTAAGACAACTCATTATATTATCGGTTCAGCACTTGGACCCCATCCTTTTCCGATGATTGTTAGAGATTTTCAGTCTGTGATAGGCGAAGAAGTAAAACAGCAAATACTTGAAATAGAAGGAAAATTGCCTGATGTTATAGTTGCATGCGTCGGCGGAGGAAGTAATGCAATAGGTATTTTTTATCCTTTTATTGAAGATGTACAGGTTAGACTTGTTGGAGTAGAGGCGGGCGGTTATGGAATAGAAACCGGCATGCATGCAGCAAGTATAAACGGTGGTACCATTGGGGTACTTCACGGAATGAAATCCTATTTTATTCAAGATGAGTGGGGACAGATAGAATCAACCCATTCAATTTCTGCCGGATTAGACTATCCTGGCGTTGGTCCAGAACATGCATTCTTGAAAGAAATTAAAAGAGCAGAGTATATTACCGCAACGGATGAAGAAGCATTAGAAGGATTTTTATTACTATCAAGAACAGAGGGAATAATACCTGCGTTAGAAAGCTCCCATGCTGTTATAAAAGCGGTAGAAATTGCAAAAAGCTTAGACAAATCTAAATCCGTTGTTATAAATCTATCAGGAAGAGGAGATAAAGACGTTCAATCAGTAAAAAATCTTCTTGATACAGATAAAGAGTTGTATGAAAGATTGTTAGGTAGATTAAAAGAAAAGTACGGGGTTTAATGAGATTTTTCGCTATCGCTTAGAATGACGTCGTTTTTTTCATTTGTCATCCTGAACGAAGTGAAGGATCTCAAAGGGTGTTCCAAAATTTTTGTAAGCTTACCTTTCTGTGTCATCCTGAGACCGAAGTCCGAAGGATCTCATTTTTGATTTTTTTGACTTGAAAAGAAAAACATGAGATTCTTCGCTATCGCTCAGAATGACACTATTAGAACATTCTTTGTCATCCTGAACGAAGTGAAGGATCTCCTTCTTTTAAAAAATGAGATTCTTCGCTTACGCTCAGAATGACGTCGTTTTTTTCCTTTGTCATCCTGAGGGCTTTAGCCCGAAGGATCTCATGTTCTGGTTTTTTAAAAAAATGAGATTCTTCGCTTACGCTCAGAATGGACAGACTTGAGACACACAAAGAAACGAAATTCTTCGCTAACGCTCAGAACAACACCATTAAAAAGCTCTATAAAACAAAAAAGGCGGGACTATGCCCGCCTTGTGTATGTGATATTTAGATTTTTACTAATTAGAACAAGAATCCAAGCTCTACAGCACCGGTTGTTCTTGAAGTTTTTTGATTTCCGTTAGAATCTATAAACAACCAAGCGTCTTGCCCAGCTTTTAGAGCACCAGAAGATTTGGCATATGAAACTTCAGCTCTTAAGAATGTGTTTTTGGTTGGATTGTAAGTTGGAGTAATTGTAAATGTCCATACTTTTTTAGCATTTCCATATTGTACTCCACCCAATGTTATTCCACTTGTACCTATTGTAGGAATTAAAATTGTATCTTTGTTGTCTGCGTACTCAATTCTTACTGGAACTTGAACGCCAGCTACTGGTTTTACGTTAGCACAGAGAGCCGCACCCCATGCGTTTGAAGAAGCAGAGTAATTTGGTATACCTAAAGTAGTGCCAACTGTAGGATTCCACGCTTTCTTTAAGTTATCATCAGCTTTGAAGTAATCAACTTCTAAGCCAAGAGATACGATTCCTAAATCTCCACCAACTGTTAAAGCATAGATATCTCTGTTTCCGTTTTCATTGTAAGTATGTAAACCAACATCAACCGGTAAACCAAATTGTTTTAAGTTAGAAGTAATGCCAGCTTCAATGTAGTTAGAGTATTTGTGGTTAGGAAGAATAGCATTATTAGTATATACAGGTCCCATTAATTGATAGCTTCCGGCTTTACCAGCACCTACGTAAACTTTTGCTACGCCAGCGTCGTATGTGCCTCTTGCACCAGTTAATAATACTGGGTTAGCTGTAAATAATACTCCTCTTGTGATATGTGGGTTTAAGATTGTAACCGGTCTTTCGCCAAAGTTTGTCCAAAGTAAACCAGCGTCTAAGCTCGAATCCAGCAAACTGGTTTGTAAGTAACAAAAGCCAAGCCATGGTTCTGAATTCTTTAGTATCTTTATTTACTAAATTTGCCATTTAAACGC
>NZ_ABZS01000145.1 GCF_000173615.1 Sulfurihydrogenibium yellowstonense SS-5
TTTGTCAACTATTACAGGAGGACTTTCTGGTCCTGCTATCCTTCCAATAGCTGTTAGGATGATATGGCAGGTTTATCAAAAATACGGCAGCAGAATACCCATTATCGGTGTAGGTGGAATATCAAATTACAAAGATGCACTGCAGCATATATTAGCTGGAGCATCTGCTATACAAGTAGGAACAGCAAATTTCTATGACCCTCTCTCGCCGTTAAAAATAATTGAAGATTTAAAAAATCATTTAGACAAAAAAAGTTATACACATTATAGTCAATTAATAGGAAAAGCTCATCAAATGATAATAAAGGAGGCGTAAAAAGATGGTGGTTGTTTTAACAAAATTTCCAATCAAAAAAGAGTTTAAAGAAGATTTTGAAAAAAGGTCCAAGGAAAGATTTGGAGAGCATGGAATCTCTAAAATGGAAGGATTTCTTGGAATGAAAATTTTATCCGGCAAAAGCTTTCCTTCAATGCCGGAAAACAACAATGTGTTAATTATTACATACTGGAAAGATATGGAAAGTTTCTTAAATTACACAAATAGCGAAGCTTTTAAGAAAGCTCATGAAAATCCACCACCAGAAGAATGGTTTGCAGGACCGCCTACTGTTGAGATTTATGAGGTAATAAAAGAAATATAAAAAGAATATGTTAATTTTATTTTATTTTAACTTTAAATTATAAGATTGAAATTACTTGATTAATATTATATTATTGATTTAAATCATATTTTAGTAGGAGGTTAACAATGGGAGAAAACACAACTATCAGATGGTTGCTCTTCTTCTTCTTCCCAGCCCTGTTTGTCTATGGTTTGCTGCATGTTTATTCATCTAAGCCAGCACAAGCTAAAAAGACAGCAGAACTAACAGAAATGGAAGAAGCAGGAAGGAAGGTTTACAACAAATTCTGTGTAGGATGTCACGGTGAAAACGGTGATGGAAACAGTATGGCAGCGCCATTCTTTAAGGTTAAACCACCAAACTTCCACACTGGCGTATTTAGATGGAAGTCTACTCCAGAAGGAACACTCCCAACAGATGAAGACTTGTTACACGTATTAGATTGGGGTATTCCTCAGACACCTATGCCATCTTTCCATTTGGTGCCAGAAGTTCAAAAAAGAGCAGTTATTGCTTACATCAAAACTTTCTCTGACAGATGGAAAAAAGAACAACCAGGAGAGAGTGTTTACAGCCAAATCAAAAAAATTCCTGAATACTTTGGAACAAAGGAATCCATAGAGAAAGGTAAAGAGTTGTATGCTGCAAACTGTACAGCTTGCCATGGTGAAAGTGGAAGAGGAGATGGTCCAATAGCTTCAACTTTACCGGTTCCACCAACTAACTTAACTTATCCGGTTAGAGCAGCAGGTCCATCACCAAAAGACACGTTCAGAGTTTTAACCGTTGGTCTTGAAGGTTCTCCGATGCCAAAATTTGACCATTTATCAGAAGAAGACAGATGGCATCTTGTTTCTTACATTGCATATTTAATGAACCAAGGAAAATAATATAAGGAGGTGCAAACAATGGCTACTGCAACAGCAACAGGTGATGTTCAATTAACAAACCTCGTTAACTATACCCTTGTTAAGCTTCACGTTGGAATGGGTCTGATTTTCTTCATTATCGTTGGATTAATGGGATTCTTATACTCTTTACAGCTTGACGGTATCTACCCATTCCCAGGAATAGAATTTTTATCTCCTGGTAGAGTGAGAATGATACATACAGCGGGTGCTGCTTATGGATTCTTAGTAAACATGTTTACTGGTCTTCTTTACTGGGCAGTTCCGAGATTTACAGGTTATAAAGTTTTCGACGAGAAATATTTAGGTACATTTATGTTTGTTGGCCTTCAAGCGGCTGTATTGATTACAGTTGTTGCAATTCTTTTCTTAGGTCAAGCTGACAACGTTGAATGGGGTGAGACACCTTGGTGGATTGACCCAGTAATCGTTGCTTGGTTATTATTGCATGCAATTCAATTTGGTACTCCAATTTTAAAAGCATCTCAAAAGGCTCCTCTTTATGTTTCTGGATGGTATATTTCAGCAATGTTGGTATGGACACCGCTTGTAGTATTCATGGGTAACTTTATACCAAGATTCTGGTCTGCAGGATCTGGAGCTGGTGCAGTTCAATCTACATTCATTCACGACTTAGTTGGATTGTACGTTACACCTGTAGCTTGGGGATTAATGTATTACTTTGTACCAGTTATTATGAAGAAGCCAATGTGGTCTCACGGATTATCATTGCTTGGTTTCTGGGGATTAGCATTTTTCTATCCAATGAATGGTGTTCACCACTTTTTATGGTCTCCAATTCCAATGTTTGCTCAGTATTCGGCAGTGTTTGCAACAGTTGCTATTGAATTTGCAGTTACATCAGTTTTAATCAACTTCATGATGACATTAAGAGGTTCTGCTGAAGTATTAAAGTACAATGTACCTTTAAGATACATGTATACAGGAGCGATTTTCTACTGGATTACATGCTTCCAATGCGCATTCCACGTTACGTTAACATTCCAAAAAGTTATCCACTTTACAGACTGGGTAACAGGACACGCACATCTAATAATGTTTGGTACATTTGGAATGTGGGTTCTTGGAATGGCTGAGTATGTATGGCCAAGACTCTTTGGAAAAGAAACTATGTATTCTAAGGGAATGTCAGAAGGAGCATACTGGCTATTAACAATTGGTGTAATTGCAATGTTTGTTGACTTAACAGCTGCAGGATTAGTTCAAGGTTTTGACTGGATTGGATTAAACCCATGGATTGACTCAGTTAACTTCTCAAAACCATTCTGGTATTTTAGATCAGTGGCTGGAATTATGATGTTAACAGGATTGTTAATGTATGCTATGAACTTCTATAAAACTGCGACAGCTGGTAAAGGTCTTGAAGCTCAGCTAAAGCAAACAGTTTAGAGGAGGGATTGAAAAATGGGTAAAATGGAGCGTTTCCCTTTTGTGGTATTGGTAGCAGGGTTAGGGTTCTTCCTTTTTGCAGACTTTATATCTTGGGCATTGCCGATGTTTGTATTGAAAGACATTCCTATGAAGAAAGTTAGCGACCTTGCTGCAGAGGCAAAAGCAAAAAATACCTCTGCTTGGGCTGATTTTCAAAGATTAGCTCAATACTATCCAGAACAATTTAAAAAATATTATGGCGAAGTAAATGAAGAATCATTTGCTAAGGCTTTAAAAATTGGTCACCGTTGGTATGTTGCTGAAGGTTGCTGGAACTGTCACTCTCAAATGATAAGACCGGTTTCTAACGAAACATTAAGATTTGGTATTCCGGGAGTTTCTAATACTGTTTCTTATCCTTCAGAATATCAAAATGAATTGCAAGCTCCTGTATTATGGGGTACAAAAAGAATTGGCCCAGACTTAATCAGAGAGGCGGCAGTTCATAACGTAGATTGGCAGGTTGCACACCTCTATAACCCAGAATCTACTTCACCAGGATCAAACATGCCAGGATATCCATGGTATTTTGAGAAGGATAAAAACGGAAATATAGTTCCTAATGAAAGAGGTATCGGACTGTTAACCTACATTATGTGGCTTGGCTCTTGGGAAGTTAAACCAACTAAGGAATGGGCTTTAAAATAATTAACGATTGAGGGCGAATTGCCCTCCACTTAACAAATGTGAGGTGATAAGATGAAGATAACCCAACGAACAGTCTCACTTATGATAATGTTTATTTTCCTATTTGTAGTTGGGTCTATAATCGCAATAAGAACTGTTGCTTACTTAGAAGCAGGTTTTGAATTAAAAGGATTTTTGGTTGAAGTTATATCTTATATTGTTGCTTTAACTGGATGGTTGACTCTATTCATTTATTCTTATCTGAAAGGTGATTTTAAGGACATAGAAGGTCCAAAATATGAACTTTTAGAAAGAGAGGAAAAAATCGTTGAATCAGAAAAAAAAGCTGGGAGGTATTAAAAAATGGCTGGACATTTGGAGAATACAAGAGCAATTGATAAGATTACCTATGTAACAGATGCTGTTCCAACATGGTGGATGATGTTTTGGATCGGATATATTCTTTTTACTGTGTCTTACATAGTATTTGATTGGATACCAGACTTCTTAGGTTGGTTGTCTGTAGTGGGACAAGGTGCAGAAGCAGCTGATAAGTACATTTGGTTAAGAGAGATGATGAGAAATTAAAAAGGTTTTTAAATCTATATTTTAATTCTTTTTATGAAGAGGCTTTTATGGCCTCTTTTTTAATCATCTATTAAATCTCTTATCTATACCCTTAGATTAATCAGGGTGGGAAATTCAAGAAAGTAAAGTAGATATCTTGTTAGTTTATACTTTTTACATCCGCAGTCTACAAAGTTGAGAATTTCTTTTCTAAATAAAGAATGGTAAAAATGAGACAATTCATGAATTGCCCGTACGTGAGTATATAGGAAGTAAAAGGACAGAAATTTTTGGACTGTAAGGTGACAATATTTCTTGCAAACAGTCCCTTAAAGAATCTACCCATAGCCTAAGAGCAAATGAATAGGATTTTATCCTTTCTTTAATACTTATCTTTAACATGCCCTTGTCATTCTTGAAACTTTATATTCT
>NZ_ABZS01000144.1 GCF_000173615.1 Sulfurihydrogenibium yellowstonense SS-5
TCTACAGTTTTATCAGTTGAACCTGTATCTACCAAAACTATTTCATCAAATTTCCCTTTTATACTTTCAAGCAACCTTGGTAAATTATTCTCTTCATTTTTGGCTATAATGCAGGCTGATACTTTTGCTATCATTCTATTCCCTCAATTTGTTTATGATATTTGGGATTATTATAACTTATACGTCGGGTAAGAAATTCATTAAAAATAGGAGATTCTTCGCTTCGCTCAGAATGACACCATTGGGTCGTTCCTTGCCATCCTGAAGACGAAGTCCGAGGGATCTCCTTCTTTTAAATTCCATAAAAAAACGCTAATGAGAGTGTTCCAAAATTTTTGTAAGCTTACCTTTCCGTGTCATCCTAAGGCCTAAGGCCGAAGGATCTCATTTTTGATTTTTTGACTTGAAAAGAAAATATGAGATTCTTCGCCGGCTACAGAATAACAATTTTGATTTTTGCAAGCAGTCTTCATCACGTGTTGCACAAAGCGATTTAAGTTATAATATTCTTTTAAAAATTAACATTTGGAGATAGTTTATGCTCAGATTTTTGAATGCTGGAGAGTCTCATGGTCCTGCCTTAACGGCTATTGTTGAAGGGTATCCGTCAAACGTAAAAATCAAAACAGATAGAATAAATAAAGAGCTTGCAAGAAGGCAGAAAGGATACGGTCGCGGCGGAAGAATGAAGATAGAGAAGGATGTCGTCGAAATCCTTTCTGGCGTCAGATTTGGTATTACTCTTGGCTCTCCAATCACTTTGATGGTTAGAAACAAAGACTGGGAAAATTGGACTGATATTATGGCTATAGAAGGAGACCCAATGAACAAAAAACAGATATTAGAGCCAAGACCTGGGCATGCAGACCTTACAGGTGGCATAAAATATGGTTTTTATGATTTAAGAAATGTATTAGAGAGAGCATCGGCAAGGGAGACAACAACAAGAGTGGCAGTTGGTGCTTTATGTAAGATTCTTCTTGAAGATATAGGAATAAAAATAGGAAGCTATGTTTTGTCCATCGGGGAGAAAAAGATAGATAAATCAGAAATTGAAAGTATATCTTACGAAGATAGATTTAATAATGCTGAAAATTCTGAGCTTAGACTTCCAATCTTAGGCAAAGATGAAGAGTTTAAAGAGTACATAGATAAAGCAAAAGAGGATGGGGAAAGTCTTGGCGGTATTTTTGAAGTTTATGCGTTAAACGTTCCTGTTGGGCTTGGAAGTTATAGTCAATGGGATACAAGACTTGATGGTAAAATAGCACAAGCTATAATGAGTATTCAAGCGATAAAAGGCGTTGAAATTGGAGAAGGTTTTAATTTGGCATACCTGCCCGGTTCACAGGCTCATGATGAGATTTTTTACAGCAAAGAGAGAGGATTTTATAGGAAAACAAACAGAGTAGGTGGACTGGAAGGCGGAATGACTAACGGAGAACCAATAATCGCAAGAGCTGCAATGAAGCCAATTCCAACATTAATGAGGCATAAGTCTTTACAATCTGTAAATGTAATAACAAAAGAACCTTTTGATGCGGCAAAAGAAAGGTCAGATATTACAGCTGTTCCGGCGGCTGCAGTAGTGGCAGAAAGCATGCTTGCCTTTGTCCTTGCAAGAGAAATTCTTGAAAAGTTTGGAAGCGACAACTGGATACAGATAAAAGAAAGAATAGAAAAATACAGACAGGAGGTTTTAAACTACTGATGAAAGTTTTGCAAGTTGTTGATGGTACAGGCTGGGGCGGCACAAAGGAGCAGGTCTATCTAACAACCAGAGAGTTGAAAAAGCAAGGAATAGACGTTCACATTGCTTTAAATTTTGAATATTATGAAATGATTGAAAAACTAAAATCTTACAATGTTCCAATTCATTTTTTTGAAGAAAACAAGCCAAATGCACGTTATAGATGGTCTAATTACAAAAGACTGATAGAGATAGTTAATCAAAACAAATTTGATATAGTAGTTGCAAACTCTCCAAAAGCAATGGATTATGTAAGCATTTCTTCATTGTTTTTTAAAAACAAGCCAAAAATAGTTGCAGTAAGAAGAAATGGGAGAGTTTCATCATTTTTATCAAAATGGTTAAAATACTCAAAAGCAGATAAAATAGTTGTAGTATCTCAGCAAGTAGCAGATTTACTTAAAGAGAAAAACTTCTTTCCGGAAAGGCTTGTGGTGATAAAAAGCGGTGTAGACCTTGAAAGATTTAAGCCTAATCCAGAAGCAAGAGCTTTAAAGAGAAGTCAGTTGAACATACCAGAAAATGACAAAGTTTTTATAAATGTTGCAAATTGGCAGCCAAAAATAAAAGGACAGACCAAGCTTATAGAAACTTTTTCAAAAATAAAAAGAGATAATGTGAAGCTGATTCTTGTTGGACTTGATACTGATAAGTACGCTTTAGAGTATGCAAAAAGGTTTTCAGTGGAAGATAAAGTTATCGGGCTTGGATTTAGGGAAGATGTTCCAGATCTTTTAAACATGGCAGACTATTTTGTTTTTTCTTCATACTTAGAAGGAATAGCAGGGGCATTACTCCAAGCTATGACTGTTGGAAAAGTTGTTATTTCAACCCTTGCAGGCGGAATTGGAGAGTATCTGATAGACGGATACAACGGCTTTTCTGCACCGGTTGGAGATTTTGAGACTTTAAAAGAAAAAATGATAAAAGTATTAAATCTATCAGAGGAAGAATATAAAACCATCTCAGAAAATGCAATCAAAACTGCATCTAAGTATTCTATCCAAAACACCGCCAAAGGATATATAGATCTTTTTAAGGAACTTTTAAATGGCTGAAGTGTTTGTGATTTACTATCATAAAATCCTGCCAAGATTTGGATTTGATGTTTTTTATAAAACCTTTGATTTGGAGATGAAAATTTTAAAAAGCTTTTATAACGTTGTAAGTCTTGATGAAATTGAGCAATACATAAAAGAAGATAAAAGACCAAACAAACCCACTGTTGCAATAACCTTTGATGACGGCTATGTGGATAACTTTGTATACGCCTATCCAATTTTAAAAAAACATGGTCTTAAAGCAATAATATTTACTATAGCATCAAGAATTCTACAGAAAGATTTTGTACGACCAACCCTTTTTGATTATTGACAAGGAAAAGTGTCATTCAAAGAATTGCACCAGCCAAAAACGATGGCACAAGCTAATTTAGAGTATTTAAAACACGGCGTCAAAGACACAAAAGATTGGGATTTTTTAACAGTATCAGAGCTAAACAAGATGAAAGATGTGTTTGATGTTGGCGGTCATGCATACCTTCATTCAAGGGTTTTTTATGATGAAGAAATAATTGATTTTTATGATGGTAAAAATGGACATTGGAGTTTTTACTATGCCTATGGAGAAGAGCCAAAAATTGGCTTTCCTATCCTAAAATCCCAAAATAACCTTGCAGTTGAGAGGTCTTACATAAAAAAAGAAGTAAAAGATTACGTAAAAAGTTTAGATGAAAGCTATTTTAAACAAAAAGATTGGAAAATTAGATTAAAAAAAGAATTGTTAAAAAAGTTTGATAAAATTGTAGATAAAGAGCCAATACAAGAGAGAAAAGAAAGAGTGATAAAAGAATTACAAGAGTCTAAATCTATGCTTGAAAGCATGATAAATCAAAAAATTAGACATTTTGCCTATCCATTTGGACATTATAACGATTTACTTGTAGAGTTAGTCGGCTTATTTTTTGAAACTGCATTCACAACAGAAAAGGATGTGATAAAGTCAAAAACAAATTTACATAAAATTCCACGTTTTGGCATTCCAAAAGACATTTCAAGCTTCATAGCAGTACTTGGAAAAGCTAAGATAAAAGGAGTTAAATCATGAAAGTAGAAGATTTTTTAAAAAACGGTAAAGAAAAATAGCAATTGTTGGATTAGGATACGTAGGACTTCCTTTGGCCGTGTTGTTTGATACAAAATTTAATGTTGTCGACTTTGATATTAATCCAGCAAGAATAAAAGAGTTAAAACAAGGTTTTGACAGGACAAAAAAAGTTGAAAAAGAAAAACTTTTAAACTGCCAGATAGAATTTACTGACAATCCTGAAAAGCTAAAAGAAGCAAAAGTTATTATCATCACAGTTCCAACGCCTGTTGACAAGCACAATATACCAGATTTAAGACCAATTATATCAGCGACTAAAACAGTAGGAAAGTATATGAAAAAAGGCTCTATAGTAGTGTATGAATCTACTGTTTATCCAGGCTTAACAGAAGAAGAATGCGTTCCTATTTTACAGCAGGAAAGTGGTTTGAAATGGAAAGAGGATTTTAACGTTGGATACTCGCCAGAAAGGGTTAATCCGGGAGATAAAAATCACACGATAGATAAAATCATAAAAGTAGTTGCGGGGGATACACCAGAAATTACCGAATTTTTAGCACAACTTTATGGAAGCGTCATAACAGCAGGAATTCACAGAGCACCTAATATAAAAACAGCAGAAGCTGCAAAAGTCATAGAAAATACTCAGAGAGATTTAAACATTGCCTTGATGAACGAGCTTTCTATAATCTTTAATAAAATGGGGATCGACACAAAAGAAGTTTTAGAAGCAGCAGGGACAAAGTGGAATTTTTAA
>NZ_ABZS01000143.1 GCF_000173615.1 Sulfurihydrogenibium yellowstonense SS-5
TCTGGGATATCATTTCTTGAACATATTACATTACTTATTGTTTTCCAATCAATTATTTTAATATTTGGTCTTAATCTTTTTAACTCTTCGTAAGTATTATTAACATCTGATTCCCACCAACGAGGAACTTTTGTATTTACAAAAACTACTTTTTTATTTCTACTTTGCAGATAATCTATAACTTTTAATCCCTCTTCTACTGAAAAATATCCGTTTGTCCCTAATGCTATCACAACTATATCCTTTAATAATCCTTTGCTTTCTAAATCTAATATTCTATCCATTGCTTCTTGAAATTTCCTTCCTACCTTTGCATCTATTACAGCATTTGGAATATAGTATCTTATATACTTTTCGGCACCAACTGTTAAACTATCACCAATAATGGTTATTTCCTCTGCAAAAGTTATGTTTATAACTGCTAAAACACCAAAAATAAGTTTTTTTAGCACCTTGCCCCTCGGTTTTTAAACATTACTGTATTTTGAGCATGAAATTTAACACATTCATTTCTAAATCTATAAATATATTATCTTGAAAGCTTCAGCCCGACAGGTCCCATTTTAAAAATTCTAATAACATGGTTTTAATGTCATGTTGAACTTGTATATCTTTATTATATAATATCTCTGACTTAATTTCCTATTATTTTAAAATCTTAGCGAGGTCTTCATGGAAAAAGTTAAAGAAGAGATAAAATGTCCGATATGCAACGATATCGGCTGGATTTTTAAAGATAATGAAGTTATTAGATGCGAATGTAAGCTTTTTAAAAATACAGAAAAATTAAATAAAGCTCTTAATGTTCCAAAAAAATACTACCATGCAAACCTTGATAATTTTATTCCAAACCATCCTTCGCATCATGTCATTTTAACAAAGATTAAAGAATATATTTATAGTGATGATTATTTAGAAGGAAAGGGAATTTTCTTCTATGGAAAGCATGGCGTAGGAAAAACACATTTAGCGGTTAGCATTTTAAAAGAGTTTTATTTTAAAAGGGGTATTACAGGTTTGTTTTACGATACAAGAATACTATTATACGATTTAAAATCTACGTTTGAAGGAAATAGTAGTACAAGATATCTTTTAGATAGTGTGATTAAAGCTCCAATTTTGGTTTTAGATGATTTGGCAAGCGAAAGGCTTACTGACTGGGCGAAGGATATTTTGCATTATATAATTATCAGTAGATATAACGATAAACTTCCTGTTATAATAACATCTAATATATCATTAGATGAAGAAGATGAGATAGAAATCGTAGATAGTATTGAAAGCAAATTTGGAAAAGGTATAGCATCAAGATTAAATGAGATTTGTATTCCTATAAAGGTTGAAGGAGAAGACCAAAGAAAAAGTCCGTTTAAAGAATTTTGGAAAGGTGGTAAGAAATGAGCAGAAAAGCTTTAATCAAAAGAGAGACAAAAGAAACACAGATAGAGTTATCAATAAATTTAGATGGTACAGGTAAACATAAAGTAGATACACAAGTTGGATTTTTATCTCATATGCTTGAAAGCTTTTCATTTCATTCTATGATAGACCTTGAAATCATGGCAACAGGAGATGTTCATGTTAGCCATCATCATTTAGTAGAAGACGTTGGTATAGTTTTAGGTCTTGCCGTAAAAGAAGCACTTGGGGATAAGAGGGGCATAAAAAGATTTGGATATAGTATAATTCCAATGGATGAAGCATTGGCAATGTGCAGCATTGACCTTTCTGGTAGACCATTACTTTTTTATGATGATTTTGGACTAAGAGGTAAAATAACCAATTTTGATTTTGAACTAATGGGAGAATTCTTTAAAGGTTTTACACTTTCAGCCGGAATAACCATGCACTTAAAAGCTTTAGCAGGTCATAATCTTCATCACATAGCTGAATGTTTAACAAAATCTTTTGCAATTGCATTAAAAGAAGCAGTATCAATAGACCCAAGAAGATTAGAAGTTCCATCAACAAAAGGAGCTATTTAAGAATGCTAACAGATAAAGAAAGAAAGGCAGAGATATTAAGAATACTTAGAGAAAAAAAGGAAGTAACGGTTAAAGAGCTTAGTCATATATTTGGTGTTTCTGCGATGACTATTTACCGTGATATAAGAGAGCTTGAAAGAGAAGGGGAAGTAAAGAGAAAGCATGGTTCAGTAATTTTAAATACAGTTGAAAATAAAGAAACTATACCTATTAAATCCTGTCCAATCTGTGAAAAGCCTATTACAAGGTCTCATCCTTATAAAATAATAGTTGAAGGTAGTAAGATTGTAGAAGCTTGCTGCGAACACTGCGGATTAATGCTTCATCGAAATTATGCAGAAAAGAATGTATCTGCACTAACTTACGATTTCATAACAGAAAAGCCTATTAACGCCCTTGATGCTTATTATGTAGTAGGAAGTTCTGCAGTTCCATGTTGCAGTCCAAGCGTTATTCCATTTATAAATAAAGATGATGCGGAAAAATTTTCAAAAGGCTTTGGCGGTAAAGTTTTAAACTTCATAGATGCTTATAATGAAATTATAAACAGAATGAATATTAATATTAAAAGTTGTTGCTCACCACAGCAGCCTGTTAGCTTTGTGTTAAAGGATTTAAACAAGAAGGATAAAGAATAGTTTTTAATACAAATGAATTTGTAAGTTATACTTAAAAATGATAAAAACATAAGAATATTATTTATTAAGTTTCTCATACGTCGGAGTTGGAAGTTCAATAAAAGTATGAGATTCTTCGCTTCGCTAAGAATGACGATGTTGGTTTTTACAAGCAGCTTTAGCATGAGATTTTCCACCGGCTACAGATTGACATTCAAGGTTATCCTTCCTTTGATGTTTATTAATCAACCTTTTCCTGTTAAGGACATAAGTCCGAAGTAACTAATTATCAATTTCATAATAAAAACCATTAATTTCTTACCATCAATTATATGATAAAATTAGGATATTAAAAATTTAATGATTACCAGAGGTAAGTGTTTGAAACAATGAAAAATAAAAAGATATCCTTATTGTTAATACTTATTCTATCTTTATTTAGACTTTCATATTCAGAAGAAGATTTGTTTAAGGTAGCAAAGATAAGAGCATCATCAAAAACTACAGAAAAGAGTATCAGCTCTGCATTAAAGTTTTACAATGATGGATTATACTCAAAGGCAATAGAAACAGCTTCAAATTTAATATACAATGAAACCTTGGACGATTTAAACTATGAGCTTGTTAACTTTATTTTAGTGCATTCCTTGTATAAAAGCAGACAAGAAGAAAAAATGCTTGAATATGTAAAAAATGTCAACTTTGATAGAATTTCTCAATATGGAAAATATAGAATCTATCAAGTTGCTATGCTTTTATTCTTAGAAAGAAAGTATAAAGAAGGCCAAGATTATATACTTGAAAAATTGGGAATTTCAAACGATGGCTTTAAACCCTTAGCTCAAGAAAATGAAAGCGATGAAATTCAAGAAATTATCTTAAAGAAAACGGGCAACAAAAAAGAAAAAGTTAAAAAGTTAGTTTATTCAAAAGATATAAAATTTTTTGGTGAAAATACGAAGCTTATAAACTACAAAGGTGTAGATTTTATCTTAAATAAAGATATTTTTAAATTAGACCCGGCGGTACCTATTATTGGTGAGCTAAGCATTTATATAGCCGAAAAAGACCAAACAATGTTCGAATTGGCAAAAACTCTTGACCTTGGATATTACGAATTAAAAAATGCTAATCCGCTGCTTGACCCTTTTGACATAAGAAAAAATCAAATTATAGTTGTACCGTTAAAAAGAATTTTACCCGTTAAAGATTTTAAATATGGAACGATTTATATTAATATATATGAGAAAAGACTTTATTATCCAATAAAAATTAATGACGAAAGCTACGTAATTACCTATCCAATAGGTATAGGAACAGATGATGCACAATCTCCAATAGGTGAATTTAAAATTTCTCAAAAAAGAAAAGACCCTGCTTGGTATCCACCTGAAAGCATAAGAAAGGAGCAGCCAGATTTGCCGCCAGTTTTTCCACCCGGACCGGATAATCCACTTGGTACAAGAGCAATGAGACTTGGAAATACCTCATTTTTAATGCATGGAACAAACAAAGAGTATGGAATTGGAATGAAAGTTAGTCATGGATGTATAAGAATGTACAACGAAGATGTTGAAAAACTTTTTGAAGTTGTGGACATCGGGACACCTATCGTAAGTAGAGAAAATCCTTATAAAATATTTGTAAACTCAGGAAAAGCTGTTGAAGCCTTTGATGATGATGCAATAAAGGAGCTTGAAAAGAGCAATATTGTTAGCAAAAGGTTTTTGGAATTTTATAAAACAGATTTATTTGGAAAAAGCTTTGCTATAAAGGTATGGTAAAAATGAAAGATAAAGAGATTTTAAAGCAGTGGGATAAGGAATATTTTTGGCATCCTTTCACACAGATGAAAGTTTATAGAGAAGAGGATAATGTTATTGTTGAAAGGGGAGAAGGAAACTATGTAATTGATATTTACGGAAATAAATACTTTGATGGCGTTTCTTCTTTATGGTGTAATGTTCATGGACATAATCATCCAAAATTAAATCAGGCTATCTGTGAGCAAGTAAATAAAATATCTCATTTACAAC
>NZ_ABZS01000142.1 GCF_000173615.1 Sulfurihydrogenibium yellowstonense SS-5
CTTTTGACCCAAAAGAACTATTACTAAGAATAAAAGCTTTAAGCAAAAGAGTTCACCTTCCAGATAAAATAAAGATAGGGGATGTTGAGATAGATTTAGAAAATCAAATTGTTTTAAAAGATGGAAAAGAAGTAAAACTAACCAAAACAGCATGGAATTTACTATATTATCTTATAAAGAATAGAGGAAAAGTTGTAAGCAATGAAAACATTTTAAACTATGTATGGCATGATAAAGCTGTAGGAGATGAGGTAATAAGAGCTTACATAAAAGAACTTAGGAAGATTCTTCCTGAAGGAAGCATTGAGACATTTAAAGGAAGAGGATATAAATTAAATTGAAGCTTGAAACGAAAGTATTCATTCTCATATCTCTTGTTTTTATAATAAGCCTTTCTATGATTAATTTTATTAATCTTTACTATATTAATGACTTAATAGAAAAATATCAGCAGCTCCAGGATATCTTGAAGCAGCAAAGTCAGCTCCCTGCAATATTTCAAGATAACCTTAATTCTTATAAAAGTGAATATAGCAAAATGGTAATACTTTGGGAAGCTTTTTTAGTTTTTGGTTCTATAATTTCAATTTATTATTTAACATCTATATACTTAAAAAAAGAAGAAAGATATAAACAATTTCTACAACTTATGATTTTATCCATCAGTCATAAGCTTGGAAATAAGATTTCAATCCTTAACATTAATTTAGAATTGATAAAATCAAGCTGTAAAAATCAAGCTGTCGATAGATTAGAAAAATCTTTAACTTCTCTAAATGAAGACTTAAAAACTCTTTTAAATACATTCAAAAAACTTCAATTTGAAAGAAAAGAAGAAGAAAGATTTAGAGTTGACGAGTTAGTTTTAAAGCTTCTTGAAGAGTTTAAACCTTTTGAGAAAAAGGTTTTTTTAAAATTAAAGCCTTTGAAAAGTTTTAAGAATAGGTCCGACATAGAGGGTATTATTCAAATAATATTAGAAAATGCATTTAAATATTCAGAAAATAAAGTATATATAAAGATTTACAAATCAAACTTAATAATCAAAAACGATATTAAAAACAAAATAGAAAGCGGAAGCGGATTAGGTTTACTCATAGTTGAAGAACTATCAAAATTAAATAACTTAAAAGTCATAAAAAGAGTAAAAGGGAAATATTTTACTGTTTGTCTTGCTTTTTAACTATTAAAGCTTCTCCTTTAGCTATTTTATCAATTGCAATAACGGTTTTTTTAAGTGGAATTCCTTCTTCAGTGATATATGTTTCAAGACCTGTTTCATATAATTCTATTGCAAGTTTAGATGCTGCATGAACTAACTCATATCTGCTTTTTACTTTTTTTTAGTGCTTCTTCTATTAAAGGTCTTCTATTCATTCTGTACCTCCTGTCATTATGAAAAATATATTATATCATAATGAATGTAGTGTATGAAATTAATGTAGAGGCTGCTTGCAAAAATCAATGTTGTCTTTGGGCAAAGCGAAGAATCTCATTTTCATCCTTCTCTTCATTTCAAATAACAATAAAAGACGAGAACCTTAGGCTTTTAGCGTCAGGATGACGGACAAAAGTAAACTCATTTTACGCATACATTTGCAATTACAGGAATTTTGCAACACTCTCAATTAATGTAGGATATTTAAAGATATTTGAGATTATCAGCTTGTCTAAGAATAACAATATTAATGTCTTCCTTATCATCCTGATGCTGTAAAACCAAAGGATGATTATCCAATTTTATAAAGATTTTCAGTTTCTCACTTTAGATAATAAGTAACTATAACATAAGAGACCTTAGCTCATCGTCTTTTATTAAAGACAAATTAAATCGTTGTCTTTTAAATCTTTGAGATTTAATAATATGGCTCAAATTTTCTTTAGATTCAAGTAAGTTCTCATTAATTATTATGTAGTCATACTCTTTCCAGTGAGGAATTTCTCTTTTCGCCGTTTCTAATCTTTTTTGTATTTCTTCTTCGCTCTCTCCCCTTATTCTCATTCTACTTTCAAGCTCTTTTAAAGATGGAGGAAGAATAAATATTGAAATAGCCTCAGGAATGACCGATTTTATCTGCTTCATTCCTTGAACATCTATCACTAAAATTACATCAAAACCTTGATTTAGAAGCTCAAACGTCTCTTTTTTGGGTGTGCCGTAATAATTTCCATGAACGATTGCATATTCTAAAAAAGCATTCTCTTTGATCATTAATTCAAAAACTTCTTTAGCAACAAAGACATAATCAACACCATCTATTTCATTTTTTCTTTTCTTCCTTGTTGTATAAGTAATAACTCTCTTTAATTTTTCATCTTCTTCAAGCAAAAGATTTGTTAAAGTGGTTTTTCCGGCCCCAGCAGGAGATGAGATTATAAAAAGCTCACCTTTTATCATCTAACTCCCACATTCATAACAAGTATTGATGTTAATATATTAGAAATTTCCCAAAATACGGTTGGATATATTCCAAGTATTAAAACAACTATTGCGAGAAATCCAACGGTGAACTTCTCAGAAATAGTTAAATTAAATTTTCCTTCTATTACAGGTTCATACATATACATATAAGCAACAACTCTTAGGTAGTATCCAGCTGATATTACACTTGTAATAACAAGAACTACTGCAAGCCACCAAACATTTGATGATATTAAAGCCATAAATACACCAAATTTACCCATAAAACCAACTGTTGGTGGAATTCCAAGCATAGAAAACATATAAATCAGCATGAATAACGCCATTATTGGATGTTTTTTTGCAAGTCCTTTAAAGTTATCAATGTCATTAGTCCATCTGCTGTCTTTTTCAAAAGCTGACAAGAATATAAATCCACCAATTGCCATGAACATATACACTAAAGAATAGAATATTAAGGCTGTAAAGCCCATTCCATTTGGAGAAGCTAATGCAGCTAAGATATACCCTGTATGTGCAATAGAAGAATATGCAAGCATTCTTTTAACGTTTTTCTGCCTTAAAGCGATGATATTTCCAACGATCATTGACGCTGCTGCTAAAATTGCCCATGCATAAGACCATATACTGTTAACAAGCGGAAAAGCTTCCACCATAACTCTTAAAATTAATGCGTACGTTGCAACTTTTGAAATGCTTGCAAGAAATGCAGTAATTGGTGTTGGTGCAGCTTCGTAAGCGTCGGGCGTCCAGAAATGAAGTGGTACAGCAGATGCTTTTAATGCAAGACCTAAAATTAAAAGTACTAAACCAGCTGTTAAACCTACATCAGCTTTATCCTGAACTTCATTAAATATTCTTGCAAAATCAAAACTTCCGGTCTTTCCATATAAAAGTGCAATTGCATAACTAATTACAGCAGTACCTGCACCACCAATGATTAAATATTTGAATGCACCTTCCTTAGATTTATAATCCTTCCTCCAAAGACCAACTAAAATGTATATAGATACAGACATTAACTCTAAACCAATATAGAAGCTTACAAGGTTCGGAGAAGAGACCATTATCATCATTCCAAGAAGTGAAAATAGAATTAGGTAATAATATTCACCGTAAGATGTTTTTTTACTATCGACATAGGACTGTAAGTTAATGATGATTAAAATAGTTGAGATTAGTAAGAAAAATTTAAATACCAATGAAAAACTATCTACAATATATAATCCAAAAAGAGTAACGTCTCCTTCTGTAATGGTCAGCGTTGATAAGGTTGCTAAGGAAAGACCTAATACTGAAGTTATAAGAAGAATATTTCTATTTTTTGTAAATAACTCTAAAACAAAAGCTAATATAGCAGTTGTTAAAACAATTATTTCTGGAAGTAAAACATTAAAATTTGGAATTCCAAAGCCTGACGCAATTTCCTGAACGATAGTCATTTTGCTTACCCTCCTACTATCTTGTGTAAAACAAATTGGGTAGTGTTGTTAATTAAATTAATCCACCAATTAGGGTATATACCAATTACGAACATAAATATCACGAATGGCAAGAAAGACCAAAGTTCTGCCGTGTTTAAATCTTTTAGCTTTGAGTACTGTTTTATTTTTTCTTCAGAAAGCAGCTCTTCTTCAAACATTGTTTTCTTGTATAACCATAGTGTGTATGCAGCACCTACTATTAAGCTAAGACCGGCTAAAACAGCGGTTAAGATGCTAACTTTGAATGTTCCAAGCAGTGATAAAAACTCACCTACAAACCCAGACAATCCTGGCAATCCTGCCGAAGCCATAGCTGATATCATGAATAATGTTGCAAAAACTGGAACAAATTTTGCCATTCCGCCCAGGTCTTTCATTTCATAGCTATGAAGTCTCTCATAAATAAATCCTGCTGCCAAGAATAGCGCTCCTGATGTTAAACCGTGAGAAATCATAGTGATTATGGCACCGTTTACACCCTCAGGATTTAATGCAAATGTACCCATTGTCACAAATCCCATGTGGGATACAGAAGAGTATGCAATAAGCCTTTTTATATGTGTTTGAGCTATTGCCATCATCGCAGTATAAATAATAGCTATTACACTTAAAGTAAAGATTACCGGCATAAAATATTTGGATGCTTCCGGGAACCACGGAAGGCTAAATCTTACAAACCCATAAGTACCCATTTTTAACAAAACTGCTGCAAGTATTACAGAGCCTGCTGTTGGAGC
>NZ_ABZS01000141.1 GCF_000173615.1 Sulfurihydrogenibium yellowstonense SS-5
ATTACATTAATTTCTGTATGGGCAACAGGTAATAATATCTCCATTTTTCTCCTTTTAAATGTTTTGAGTTTTAGAAAGATTAAATATTATGCTTTATCCAGGAAAGAAATTTCAAGCTTCTACATAAGAATCTGAAATAAATCTTTATTCATGATAAAATATATTTAAATAAACACCTTAGGTGAGAAACTAGCGGTTTTTATAGAATTTAAAAAGAGATCCATCGGACTTGGTCCTCAGGATGACGAAGAAAACTTGTAATTAACTAAGGAGAACCTTATTTGTCATTCTGAGCGAAGCGAAGAATCTCATGTTTTTATTAAATTTCTCACCCGATGTATGATAGAATATATTTAAATCAACTTATAAAATACCTTGGATGAGAAGTTAGAGATTTTTATAAAATTTAGATAAGAAGACCTTTCAGTCTTCTACTTCAGGATGACAGTCAAAAGTTGATTGATAAGCAGCAGAGAAAAAGTCGCCTTGTCTGTCATTCTGAGCTAAGCGAAAAATCTAATGCTTTTATTAAATTTCTCATCCGACGTATGAATTTGAAAATATTAAATTTGTAAGGCTTTAAACTTTAAATATTAACGTTTGAGGTAGAAGATGGAAAGAAAAACGATTAAAGCAGTATTAGAAGAAAATCATTTAAATCTTAATGATAATGCCGTTTTACTTTTTGATAAATTAGGATTAGATAAATCAGTTTTAACTAAGCTTGAAGATGCTTATGGAAAATCAGATAAAATGTCCAAATCTAAACACAATACAGTTGACCCGGATGAGATGGTTAAAAAGTATGGTGCTGACACTGTTAGGCTTTACACACTATTTGCTGCACCTCCAGAAAACAATTTTGATTGGACAGAAAGCGGAATAGAAGGAGCTCATAGATTTGTAAAAAGGCTATTTTATTACATTTCAGAAAATTTAGACATTGTTAAAAATGTATCTTACAGTGAAGAAGATTTTAAAAATCTTTCACAAGAAAGTCTAAATATAAGAAAAAAACTTCATCAAACCATTAAAAAAGTAAGAAACGATATAGAAAGGTTTCAGTTTAACACAGCCATTGCTTCCATGATGGAGCTCTTGAATACCCTTTATGATTATAAAGAAAAAAATCCAAAAGTATTAAGAGAAGTCTTTGAAAAATTTATTCTTTTAATCTCTCCATTTACTCCATTTATGGCTGATTATCTATGGAAACAGCTTGGAAATAAAGGATATACTATACAACAACCATTCCCAAACTATGATGAAAGTTTATTAGTAGAAAAAGAAAGAGAAATTCCGGTCCAGATAAATGGCAAATTAAGAGCAACAATCAAAGCTCCTGTAGATGCTTCTCAGGATGAAGTTTTAAACATCGCTTTAAAAGATGAATCTGTTAAAAAATGGATTGAAGGAAAAGAGATTGTTAAAACTGTATTTATTCAAGGGAAGATTTTAAACATTGTTGTTAAGTAAAATTTTTGAGAAATAAGACTACTCTAAAAATCAACACCGCCTTTAGAATGGCTTGGTAAAGGGAGCGTCTTCCACTCCCTCTCGCTTTTTTTATTACTTCCAAACTCCGGCTATTGGAGTATTGCATTTAGGACATTTTCCGTCTACCAAATGATTAGAAACATATTGTCCAACATAACCCGTTCTATCAATAACTTTAAAGCCACAGCTTGGACAGTATGTTGATTCTCTGTCTTCATCCAAAACATTACCAACATAAACATAATTCAAGCCTTCTTCCTTGCCTATTTCATAGGCTTCTTTTAATTTTTCTATTGGTGTAGGTGGTCTATCTAACATTTTATACATTGGATAAAATCTTGATACATGCCATGGTATATTTTTATCTATAGATGCAATAAATCTTGCAATATCCCTTAACTCTTCTTTGCTATCATTTTCTCCCGGAATTATGAGAGTAGTTATCTCTATCCAAATTCCTTGTTTATAAGTGTATTCAATTGCGTCTAAAACAGGTTTTAATCTTGCTCCGCAAATTTCTCTGTAAAATCTATCTGTGAATGCCTTCAAATCTATATTTGCTGCATCTAAGTACGGCTTAATCGTATCGATAGCTTCCTTAGTTTCATACCCAGAGCTTACAAATACAGTTTTTATACCATTTTGCTTTGCTAATTTAAATGTATCATAAGCATATTCAAAAACTACGACCGGCTCGTTGTAAGTAAATGCAATTGATGGTATTTTTCTTGTTTTTGCAATATTTACGATTGTTTCCGGCATTAATGTAGTTCCGAAAACTTCATAGTTATGTTCTTGAGGATACTGTGATATCTCAAAATTTTGGCAAAACTTACAGCTAAAATTACATCCTACTGTTCCTACAGATAAAATTTCTGTTCCCGGAAAAAAGTGGAATAATGGCTTTTTCTCTATTGGGTCCGTATTAAAAGCAGCAGCAAGACCATAAGCAGTAAGATATAGGTCTCCATTTTCATTTTTTCTTATTCCGCATTTTCCATACTCTCCAACACCAAGAACACATCTTTGATTACATGCCTTACATAAAACTTTATTTTCTTTTCTTTTTTCAGACATCCAAGCTAAAGCTTTCATATTTGCCCCTCTTTTGTTTAAAATGATATATAAATATATGCTAAAATAAAATCTAAAAAAGGAACGAGTATGGGAATATTTGGAGGTAAAAAACAAAAGGAAAGTGTAAAACCGGAAAAAGAAGAAGCTTTAGACTTAAGATGGGATAAATACTATCTAAATAAAAGTATAAAGATAGATGATTTAGGCGAGATAGAATTTATCTCCAAGTCTTTACTAAGATTAAGAACAGATAAAAAAACTAATCTTATTCAAGAAGGAATAACTAAATCTATTAAGATAAATGGCAAAGAGTATAAATGCTTAGTTTTGGAAATAACCGAAAGAAAGATAGACTTGGCATTCAAAGAAGAGTTTGAAGATATTGAATTTATAAAAGAAAATACAAGATTTATAGAAAGCTATAAAACATCAAAAAAGTATACAATTACAGACAAAGAGATTGAAGGTATTAGAATATCTCAAGATTTTATCAATGCCATAAATCTTCTTTCGGAAGTAGATGACCCAAATACAGATGCAGAAAACTTATCTTTCATAATAAATCAAATTCCACCTTTAAAGAATAAAATTATAGAAGAAGCAAACAAAGCTTCTGAAAATGTTTTAGAAGAAATAAAAGATTTATCTACAGCCATAGCAAGACTTGGTATGGATAAAATAAGAAAGTTATGCTACCAGTATTTTGACCTATTTGTAGCAACTTATAAAAACCCAATGGAAAATTTTGAAAGTTTTAATCAGTTTAATATAACTAAAGTCCAAGCTTTTAAAAAATTCGCTCCTTATATACCTTTTCAACCAAAAAGAAAATTGGGATTATTATTACTACTTTTAGAGAACGTTTCATCTATAGCAAATTTATTTGTAGAAAAAGATTCTAATTACAAAAGTATATTAAAAAATGCTCTTAAATTTTATTCTTACCCTTTAAGAATATATGAAAAATATCTATTTGGAGAGGACTATTTATCTTTAAATGAAAGATTCTTAGAAAGAAAATTTAAAATACTATTAGAAGTAAATGATAGCTACAAATTAGCACATCTTTTATTAAATCCAATGTTGTCTCTAAAACAGGAGCCTTTAAACCTTTCTAATAGAAATCTAAAAAGAGCATACCTTTACTATTTAGTTTTCTTAGCAGTTAATTTTTTGGTCTATAATGACAAAAAAAGTGGATTTATTTTATACAACAGGTTAAAAAGATTTGGAATGTCTGTAAACGAATCGACAGATTTTCTTAATGAAATCGTTTTCTACGTGAATAAAATTCTAACAGCTTTAAAAATAAAACCTTACTTAAGAACTCCATCGCCTGCAAACTACACCATATCTTGTAAAAAAAATTTTCCAGAAAGTGGAGATTTTATAGACTTAATGGAGGCATTTAAAAAGCTTGGCAGTGGGAAATTTAAAAGATTAGCTTTAAGACATCAGGATTCTAAATTTGCAGGACTTTTATTAAACTATCTGATAAATGACCCAGAAATCGGATTACATGATAAGTCTTTTATAATAATTCCTTCGGAAGAAATTCAAAACCCTGACAGTCTTTTGATAGAGAACTTAGCAGGCTTTGACATAGTTTATTTTAAAAACATAGATAATCTCTCTCCTGTTATTTATAGAGAATTTTACAAAATTTGGAAAAATTTTGAGGGTATAATTATTGCAGATTACTCTTATTATAGCTTTATAGATTTTGACCCAACTAAAATCCAGATTTTCCATATAATAAAAGAAAATAAAATTGATATACCGCTTTTGACAGAAAACCAAAAGGCTTATGATTTCTTAAAGGAACAAGCTAAAAATATGTATATTGAGCTTTTTGAAAAAACAGACTTTAAAAACCTTGACAAGATAGAAAGCAATCTGTATGATTTAGAATCCGCTTTTTTGATGCTTTTGGACTAAATTTTTTTATGATATAATATTTGGTCTATTTTGAGAAAAGGAGGTTTTGATATATGTATGCAATAGTAAAAACAGGTGGAAAGCAGTATAAAGCTGAACCGGGAAGATTATTAAAAGTAGAAAAACTATGTGC
>NZ_ABZS01000140.1 GCF_000173615.1 Sulfurihydrogenibium yellowstonense SS-5
GATTTAACATAATCATCATAATATCTAAGACTTTCTAAAAGATAAAAGAGCATTGCAAAAGTATGCTGAACAACGCTGTTAGTTGAGTATCCCGACACATTAGCAACAGCAATTCCTTTTTGCTTTGCATAATCTATATCTACGTTGTTATATCCGGTTGCAGCAACGCATATTAATTTAAGATAAGGTGCATTATCCATAATTTCTTTATCAATGATTACTTTGTTAGTAATTATTATTGTCTTATCTTTTACTCTTTCTATGGTTTCCTGCTTAGAGTTTGTAGTTTGATATATTTCAAGATATCCAAAGTCTCTAAAAATATCTAAATTAACATCATCACCAAGGGTTGCAGCATCAAGTATTGCAAGCTTCATTTTATTCCTCTCAAATTAATACTTAATAAACGTAATTTTCTTTTTTAATTACTGTAAACAAAAAATTCTTGACTTCACTCAGAATGTCAAATAAGATAACCATTTTTCTTATGCTTACTATTCAACCTTTCTTTGTCATCCTGAGGCCGTAAGGCCGAAGGATCTCCTGTTTTTGTCTTATGAAAACAACAAGGAGATTCTTCGCACGGCTCCAAAATGACACCTAACGTTTATCCTTCCTATAATACTTATCAACCAACCGTCATCCCGAAGACTTTATACTTATTAAACTTTAAATAAACAATGAACTTACAGAACTTTCTATATTTATTCTCTTAATAGCTTCTCCGATCAATTCAGCAACAGATATAACTGTCAGTTTATCAAACTCTTTTCCATCTACGGGAATTGTGTTTGTAGCTATTACCTCTTGAATAGAAGAATTTTTTAATCTTTCAACGGCAGGTCCCGAGAAAACAGGATGAGTACATGCTGCAATTACAGATTTAGCACCTTTGGAAATTAACATATCAGCAGCTGCTACAATAGTTCCGGCAGTATCTATAATATCATCAATGATTACAGCATTTTTACCGCTCACATCACCAATAACATCAAGGGTTTCCACTACGTTTGGAGCCGGTCTTTTTTTATATATTATTGCAAGATTACCGCCAAGCCTATTTTGAAGCATTCTTGCCCTTTCAACACCGCCTGCATCAGGTGAAACAATAACTAAATCTTCTATGTTTTTTGCTTTTAAATACTCATAAATAACAGGTAACGCAAAAATATTGTCAACCGGAATGTTGAAAAATCCCTGTATTTGAGCTGAATGTAAATCTACCGTTAAAACTCTGTGAGCCCCGGCTGTTTGAATCAAATCTGCAAGTAATTTAGCACTGATAGGCACTCTTGGTTTATCTTTTCTATCTTGTCTTGCATATGCATAGTATGGAATAACAGCAGTTATTCTATGGGCTGAAGACCTTTTTAAAGCATCTAATAAAAGTAAAAGTTCCATTATGCTATCGTTTGTAGGATGGGTTAGAGATTGGATAACAAAAACGTCAGCACCTCTAACGTTTTCATTTATTTGGACTCTGATTTCTCCATCACTAAATCTTGTAAGAAGAACATCAACTAAGGGAGTTTCTAAGTAATTTGAGATTTCTTTAGACAGAGAGGGATTGGCATTTCCGCTGATAATTTTTAAGGCTCTACTCAATTGAATCCTCCGAAGACAACTTTGATTGTAGCTGGGGAGGGAGGATTCGAACCTCCGACACCCGGTTCCAAAGACCGGTGTTCTGCCGCTGAACTACTCCCCAGTGTATTTATTTGAGTTTCGTTTTTATCAATCTCCAACCTTTAATGGCTGCAGCTTTTTCAACTTCTTCAGTTGGCTTTCCTATTACATAAACACAGCTGCCACTACCGGATACTTTCGCTGAAAATCCTAAATAATTTAAAAAATCGTAAACTTCCTTTATCTCTGGATACAAATCTAAGGCTATGTCACCTAACTTATTCTCAATGTAAGCTTCTAATTTCTTTATATCGTATTCATTAATCAGAGATAATATTATATTTAAATCTCCTTTATTTGTCAATATAGATTTGTCAACCTTGGAGTATACAGTTTTTGTGTCCGACTTTATGTTAGGATAGATTATAAAGATCTCCTCGTTTAAAGTTTTTGGTAAGAATGTAAGTTTTTCTCCTATACCTTCTCCTATAGCAAAACCACCTTTTAAGAAAAACGGAACATCAGCACCAAGCTTAACAGCAATTTCAAATAATTTTTCTTCTGGCAGGATATTACCATGTTTTTTATTTAGATAATTTAAAACAGTAGCAGCGTTGGGAACTTCCACCGCCCAAGACCACCACCAACAGGGATGTTTTTCTCAATAATAACCTGTAAATTTTGTTCTATGCCTGTATAACTTTCAAACAACGAAATAGCTTTATACACTATGTTTTCTTCTTGCTTTATCTCCGGCAGCGAGGTTTTTACTTCTAAAAATGGATGCTCTTGAATTATAATTCTGTCATAAAAATCAAGGGTATGATATAGAGTAAAAATTTCATGATAACCATCCGGTCTTTTATCTAATATCCATAAACCTAAGTTTATTTTAGCTGGTGAGTATAGTATTTCCATATATGCACCTATTCTTACCTGATTTTTTTGCTATATATAAATATTTATCGGCTTGCTCTATATCTAAATAAGGATTATCAAAATTTTCTATTTGCTTTATGCCACAGCTTATTGTAATTTTTCTATCAAGACTAAAATCAAAATTTTCTATATTTTTTCTAGTTTTTTCTCCAACAACAATGGCGCCATTTATATCTGTGTTTGGCAAAAGTATTAAAAATTCTTCTCCACCGTATCTAAAAGCATAATCCGATTCTCTAATTGAAGATTTTATTATAGAAGCGACCGTTTTTAATATTCTGTCACCCTCTAAATGTCCGTATGTATCATTTATGCCTTTAAAATTATCTATATCTAACATAATAATTGAAATAGGCAATTTATGTCTTTTTGCATATTTAGCTGATTTATATAAAATACTATCCAGCAAAGCTCTATTGTAAACTTGTGTTAATTTGTCATAGATTGCTATTTGGCTTAGATTTTCTGTATAGATTTTATTCAATAGATAGATTAATTTTAAAGAATTATCCTCTAAATCTTTAAGAAGTAATATTTTGGTAAAATTGTCTTTACTCTCTAAGATTTTTTGAGCCATAAGATGAAATTTTTCATGCAAAGATTCTATTTCTTTGATTATATTTTTGTTATTTACTAAATTTGTCAAGCTATCCCTTAACCACTGAGTGAATTCACAATCTTCGGCAAATTTGATTTTAACATGGTTTTTCCCAGAGAATAATGATTTATACAATTCGTTTTTTATGTTTAAATGAATATTTATTCCTTTTTCTACACTTAATACATACTCTAAACTACTATCTTTTAATATTTTTTTATCCTCTTTATAAGACAAATTAATGTAAGGTGAAATAACGATCATAAAATCAAAGTTAATTTTTTCTTTTAGAATTTCCCTTTTGCCCTCATCTTCTATCTTTTCAACAGCCCTTAGTATAATCTTATACACTTCAACAACAGAAAATTCTGAAATTAGTTTAATTAATAATCTTTCTCCCAGCCTTCGCAAAAGTTTTATTCTATTTTCATCAGGATATACAGGTAAATAATTTTTTATATATCTTTTAATGAAGCGAAATAATACTTTTCTGTCCTCTTCAGGTAAAATTTTTAAAGATACATTTGTCTCAAAATGTTTAGAAAAATCTTCAAAAATTATCTCAATATCTTTTGAGTCTATTTTCCATTTTTCTTTTGGAATCTTTTCCTGAAACCCCTCAAGTAGCTCTTGTAGCATTCTTTTTAGCCTCATTTTTCAAATCCTTAAATATGATAACATAAATTTTTAAATTGTTTATACTTAACAGGAGAATGTTCTAAAATTTTTTGTAAGTTTACCCTTGCATGTCATCCTGAACGAAGTAAAGGATCTCATATTTTAATGGTTTTCCAAAGGAATAAAGAAAAAGGGAGATTCTTCGCTTACGCTCAGAATGACAATCTAAGGTTGTCCTTTCTCTGATGCTTATATTCAACCTTTCTTTGTCATCCTGAGGCCGTAAGGCCGAAGGATCTCATTTTTGATTTTTTGACTTGAAAAGAAAAAACATGAGATTCTTCGCTTCGCTCAGAATGACGATGTGGATTTTTGGAACAGTCTCCATCTTTCGCTTTATATCTATACTGAAACACAAAGTTTTCTTACCTATTCACTTGCTCACATTTCTAAACAATCAACATAGCATCGCCGTAGCTGAAAAATCTGTATCTTTCTTTTACAGCCTCGTTGTAAGCTTTTAATATAAAATCTCTATCTGCAAATGCAGAGACTAACATTAAAAGGGTTGATTTTGGGAGATGAAAGTTTGTGATGAGTTTGTCAACAATTTTAAACTCATAAGGTGGATATATAAAGATATCTGTAAAACCTTCAGTCTTTCCAAATTTGCCGTAAGTCTCTAATGCTCTAACTACGGTGGTTCCAACAGCTACAACGGATTTTTTATTTTCTTTAGTTTTTTTTATCATCTCTAAGGTTTCTTTTGGAATTGTAAAGTATTCTTCATGCATCTTATGTTTTGTAATATCTTCTGTTTTGACAGGCTTAAACGTTCCAAGTCCAACATGAAGAGTTATGTAAGCAATGTTTACACCTTTTTCTTTTATTTT
>NZ_ABZS01000139.1 GCF_000173615.1 Sulfurihydrogenibium yellowstonense SS-5
ATGGTGGTCTTTTATTTTTTTGGTCTACATAATAAGCGTGTTCGTATACATCCAGAACTATCAATGGAACAGAGCCAACAAAGCCATATTGGTTGTGTGCATCAAAACCGTTTACAAATAACATTTTGTTGTACAAATCATAAGATAAAGTAGCCCAACCTCTGCATGCTATACCTGTAGCTTTTATTTCATTTAAGCAATTATCAACCGAACCAAACCACTCTTCTATAGCTTTTCTAAGCTCCTGGCTTGGCTCACCTTTTCCACCACCAATTAAGTTTTCAAAATAAAGTTCATGTAAAATAACACCCATATAGTTAAAGCTTTCCTCAACTTTAAGAGCTCTGTATTCAGAGTAGTTTTGATTAGCCTTAGACCTATCTGCAAAATTAGATGCTAACTTTTCTTGAATTTCATTGTATTTTGCTACATAACCTTTGTAATGAGCTTCAAAGTGAACGTCAATTTGCTCATCTGATATCCCTACAAGACCTTTTGGTTTTAAATAGTCCTTTGGTTGAAGTTTCATAACTTTCATTTTCCTACCTCCAGATTTAAGTTTATCTTCTTTTTCTAAAATTTCCATTGCTAAAATATTTGTGCTTGAAGCTAAAATACCTATTCCCGACAATTTAATAAAATCTCTTCTGTCCATTCAATCCTCCTGGTAATAATAAATATAATCTCGAATTCTTCTGCATCTATGACTGAAATCACAATGATATAATGACTCCTGTCATTAATGAAGCTCTGTCTTCTAATGTATATTATAATCGCAAAAACTTAGAAAGGAGGAAGAAAAATGCCAAAAGTTAACACTTATGTAGACATTTCACAAATCGACAAAGAAGCTAAGAGAGATTTCATTGACAGACATTCTCCATTTGTACATGTAGAAGGTGAAGCTGTAAAAGGTCAAAAATTGAAAGTGAAAGTAAGAGTTGGAAACGAATACGTTCATCCGGATGATTTCGACCACTATATCGCTTACGTTCAATTATGGGACGGCGATACTTTACTTGGACAAGCTACATTTACACCGGGTTCTCTTGGAAATAAGCCAAACCAAGCTGAAGTAGATTTTTACATCGTTCCAACAAAAGACAAATTAAGATTAAACGCAATGAGCTACTGCACAAAGCATGGTTTATGGCAAAGTGAAACTGTTGAAATAGACGTTTTATCACCAGAACCAGCTACAACATAACATAAACCAAAAAGGGCACCTATTAAGGTGCCTAAATCCATAAACTTTAAGTGTAAAAAAATATCGGGCAAACAATTAAATAAAAGTGATAAAATTTTCTCTTCTATCAGAAAATCAAATTAAGGTAGTTCCAAAATTTTCGTAAGCTTACCTTTCCGTTTAATCCTTAGGACAAAGTCCGAAAGAACTCATTTTTGATTTTTTACTTGAAAAGAAAAATATGAGATTCTTCGCTTCGCTCAGAATGACGATGTTGGTTTTTTGGAACAGTTTTTAACAAATTAGACTACATTTTTCTAATGCTTACCATATGTTGAGTAAGAAGTGCAAAAAATTTGAGATTCTTCTCAGACTGCAGATTGACATCTTAGGTTATCATTCATTTAATGCTTATCATTCATCCTTTTTCTGTCATCCTGAAGCCGTAAGGCCGAAGGATCTCTTTTTTGACTTGTTGACTTAAAAAAATATGAGATTCTTCGCTAACGCTCAGAATGACGATGTTGGTTTTTTGGAACAGTCTAATAAAATTACAAAATTCTTCGCTTTGCTGAGAATGACAAATTAGACTACTATTTTTTCCAATGCATATTATTAACCTTTATTTTTCATCCTGAGAACGTAGGTCCGAAGGATCTCATATTTTGATTCTTACTAAAATAAAAAAATGAGATTATTCGCCGGCTGTGGAATTACACTACTAAGGGTTTTTTAATCATCCTGGATACGTGGAATGCGAAGGATTATGTTTTTGGTATTTTGATATAAAATCTACTTCCTTTTCCTACTTGACTTTCTACCCATACTTTGCCTTTATGGGCTTCTGTGATGTGTTTAACGATAGATAGCCCTAAACCTGTTCCGCCGATGTTTCTACTTCTTGATTTATCGACCCTGTAAAATCTTTCAAACACAAGAGGAATTGATTCTGGTGGTATCCCTATGCCTGTATCTATTACGCTTATTGTGTCATACTTTCCATCGGTTTTTGCATTTACTTCTACTATACCGTTTTGAACGTTATATTTTATTGCGTTTTCAATTAGATTTTTCAGTGCAATGCTTAATTTTTGTTCGTCTGCATAAACTTCAAAATTTTTCGGAATATTATTTTTGAGTTTTATGTTCTTATCTTTTGTTAGATGTTGCAAATCTTCAAAGATGTCTTCAACTTGTTTGCGTAATAAATATTTTTTCTTTTTTACCAAATCTTCTTGAGATTCAAGTCTTGCAAGTATAAGAAGGTCATTTATGAGAGAGTCCATTTGGTTTATTCTTTTTTTTGCCATGTCTACAAATTTCAGGATGTTAGAGTCTTTTATTTCATCTTCTATTGTTTCCATAGCAGATTTTAAAACAGAGATCGGGGTTTTTAGCTCATGAGATACGTTAGATACAAAGTCTTTCTTTGCTTGTTTGTAAATCTCAAATGGTGTTATATCCTGCAGATGAATAATTTTTTTGCCTTTAATGTGATATACGTTGACTAAGTATTTACTACTATCTATATTTACCTCTAACTTTGTGTCTTTGTCATAATCATGGGAAATTATAGAATAAAGATAATTATCATTTATAACTTCTTTAAAATGCTTCCCTTCGTAATCCGGTGTATTTAAAAATCTCTGTGCAAATCTATTTACAAACAGGATATTTTTATTTTCATCAACAACAATGACACCTTCTTTTAAATAGTCAAGAAAACTTATAAGTATTTCATAATCTAAATGCTGGTCTTTTAGGGTATTACTTTCCATTTTCGTCTAATTCCTGATGTCTTAACATTTTTCCTTCTTTCATGTAAATAACTTCTTCTGCTAAGTTTGTTGCTATGTCTGCAACTCTTTCTATGTTTTTAACAACGTCCATAAGTCTTAATCCAACTTTTATTGTTGACGGGTCTTCTACCATGTAAGTATATAATTCTCTTATTATTTGGTCTTCCAATGCGTCTATCAAGTCGTCTCTCTTTATTACATCTCTTGCAAGATTTGTATCATTTTCTGCGAAGGCTTTTATTGCATCTTTAACCATCTGTATTGTTAACTCAGTCATTTTTGGTAAATCTACATATTCTTTTAACTTTGGTTTTGTTAAAATAGACTGGGCATGCTCTTTTATGTTTTCTGCATGGTCTCCTATTCTTTCAAGGTCTCTGTTTACAAACAAGTCCATTGCGAGCATTCTTAAAAACTTTGCCTCCGGTTGATATCTTGCCATGGTTGTTATTATCAATGATTCATTTTCTACTTCCATCTGGTCAACTATATTTTCATTTTCTTCGACATATTTTAAATACTCGGGGTTATGCTCTATGATAGCTTTTATTGAGTTATCTATCATATTTTCTACAATTTCAGCCATTTTTAAAAGCCTTTCTTTGATTTCATTCAGTCTTGGTTCTATTAACATATAACATCTCTTCGTATACTTATTGAATTTTTAAAAGTTTCATATTAACCAAATTTACCTGAAACATAATCTTCTGTAAGTTTTTTATTTGGTTTAGTAAATATAATATCTGTTAAATCAAATTCAATAAGCTCTCCAAGATACATAAATGCAGTGTAGTCTGAAACCCTTGCTGCCTGTTGCATGTTGTGGGTAACAATAATAATTGTATGATTTTTCTTTAATTCGACTATAAGCTCTTCTATCTTTGATGTTGATATTGGGTCAAGTGCTGATGTTGGCTCGTCAAATAGTATGACTTCTGGTTTTACTGCTATTGCTCTTGCTATACATAATCTTTGCTGCTGACCACCTGACAAAGAAAAAGCCGATACATTAAGTCTATCTTTTACTTCGTCCCAGATTACAGCATCTTTTAAAGCTTTTTCAACTCTGTCTTGAAGCTCTGTTTTGTTTTTAATTCCTTGAAGTCTCAGTCCATATGCGACGTTTTCAAATATAGACATTGGAAAAGGCGTTGGTTTTTGGAATACCATCCCGATTTTACTTCTTAAGACCATCAAATCTACATCCTTTTCAAGAATGTTTTTACCTTCAAATATTATTTCTCCTTCGTATCTGTTGCCCGGGTATAAGTCATGCATTCTGTTAAAACATCTAAGCAGTGTAGTTTTACCACATCCAAACGGTCCGATCAGCGCTGTAATCTTATTTTCATAAACCGGCATGTTTATATTTTTTAAAGCCTGTTTATTGCCAGCATAATAAAAATTTAGATTTTTGACTTGTAATTTTACATTTTCAGACATTTAGTTTTCCTCCTAAGAGTGTTTTTTCCTTTGGATTAAGTATCTTGCGGCGATTGATGCAATCAATACGAAAAATGTAAGAATGAACGATGCTGCCCATGCTTGTCTGTGCCATTCGTCGTATGGTCCCATGGCATACTGGAAAACCGTGACTGTTAAAGATGCCATTGGTTTTGTGACATCATAATTTGTAAAATTATTGTTAAATGATGTAAATAATAATGGTGCAGTTTCTCCGGATATTCTTGCTACTCCAAGAATTACGC
>NZ_ABZS01000138.1 GCF_000173615.1 Sulfurihydrogenibium yellowstonense SS-5
AATTTTAAAAATTTAAAAGGTTTTAAAGGGATAGTTTATTCCTGTGATGTATCAACAGATGAGCTTTTTTTTAAGGTAGAAGATTTTAAGCCGGATATAATTTTTCATCTTGCATCTATCACAGATACAACAGTAACTGACCAAGAGTATATGATGAGAAGAAACGTTGACGGTTTTAAGAATATATTAGAGTTTGCTTACGATAATGAAAGCATTGTAGTGTATGCATCATCTGCTTCTGTGTATGGAAATGTAAAGGAGCATGTACCATTAAAGGAAGATAGAGAAAAATCTCCTGAAAATGTGTACGCTTTTTCTAAATACATCATGGATAACCTTGCACAAGAGTTTAGCGATAAAACAGGACTAAAAATCGTAGGCGTTAGATACTTTAACGTTTATGGTCCAAGAGAAGCCCACAAAGGAAAGTTTGCAAGCATGATTTATCAGCTTTATTTACAGATGAAACAAGGAAATAGGCCAAGAATTTTCAAATGGGGCGAACAAAAAAGAGACTTTGTATATGTTAAAGACGCAATAGATGCTACTATTTTAGCAGCAAAAGCTCCAAAATCTACTGTTTATAACGTCGGAAGTGGAGAGGCAACATCTTTTAATGATGTGATTAAATATTTAAATCAAGCACTTGGAACAAATTTAGAGCCAGAATATTTTGACTGTCCTTACGATTTTTATCAAGAGTACACTCAAGCAGATATGACTAAGATTAAAGAAGAGCTTGGATTTGTGCCAAGATATAGCATACAAAGAGGCATCAAAGAGTACGTTGATATTTTAGAAGGAAGAATAAATGACTAAGAAAATTGTCAAAGTAAAAGTTCCGGCTACGACGGCAAACTTAGGAGCAGGCTTTGATACATTCGGTCTTGCTTTAACACTTTACAATGAGTTTGAAGTAGAAGAAGCAGATGGTGTATTTATAGAATCTTATCCAGAAAATAAATTTTTAAAAAATCCGGAAAATAACCTTTTTATAAAAGTAGTAAAGTATTTATGCGAAGCAGAAGGAAAGAAATTTCACGGTGCAAAGTTAAAGCAGACTGTCAATATACCAGTAGCAAGAGGGCTTGGTAGTAGTGCAACAGCAATAGTTGCAGGGATCTTAACAGGTTTTGCAGTCCATAAAAAACCGCTGACAGATGAAGAATTTTTTAAAGTAGCATATCTATTTGAACCACATCCAGACAACCTTTTACCAGCTTGGAAAGGTGGCTTTATTACAGCATTAAAAACAGAAGATAAAACATATTACAGTAAAATAGATTTTCCACAAGAGTTAAAAGCAGTTGTTGTAATTCCCGATTTTGAGCTTTCGACAGAGCTTGCAAGGTCAGTACTACCAAAAGAAATACCATTAAAAGATGCAGTGTTTAATATTCAAAGAGCATCATTATTTATAAGAGCATTGCAAGAAAAAAGATTTGATTTATTAAAGGTAGCAATGGAAGATAGATTACATCAACCATACAGAAAAAGCCTAATTCCAAACTTTGATAAAGTTATACAGTATGCTTACGACTCGGGAGCAGTTGGTGCCTCCTTAAGCGGTGCAGGTAGCACAATGTTAGCCCTTGCCTTGGACGATTTTGACAAAATCGGTCAGGCAATGGTATCAGCCTTTTCAGAAGCAGGCATAAATGCAAAATATCTTGTTCTTGATGTAGACACAGAAGGTGCGAAGGTTGAGATAGTTGAGAAGTAGAGACAATCTGCAAATTACCTGTATTGTGAGAAATTAAAAAGTGAATAGGTGAGGAATTAAAAAATTGCGATAATTAAATTGTCATTTCTGAAGACTAGAGAGATATTCCTCAGGATGACATAAAGAATGTAAGAAAAAAAATACCTTGGGTGAGAAATTAGCGGTTTTTATAAAATTTAAGAAGGAGATCCTTCGGCCTTACGGCCTCAGGATGACAGAGAAAGGTTGAGTGATAAGTATCAGAGAAAGGATAACCTAATTTGTCATTCTGAAGCCGGCGAAGAATCTCATACTTTTATTGATTTCTCAACCCGACTTATAAAGAATGTAAGAAAAAACTTTAAAAAGGAGCATCACATGGAAGAAAACAAAATCACCAAACCAAGAGTAGTATTTTTAAAAACTCCAGACCCAAAAAATATGGTTGAGAATATCATAGATGGATTAAATAAGTCTGTTTCTGCAAGAAATTTTGAAACGAAAATTGTAGAAATCAACCCAGACAATCTGCAAGAAGTTATCAATCAAATCGTTGAATTTAAGCCGCTATTTACATTTGATATAAATTTAGACGGTATGATTTATGCAGAAAATGAAGGACAAAAACAGCCATTCTGTGATCTACTTGGAAACATTCATATCACATGGTTTATAGATGACCCACTGATCCATTTTACAAAATTAAAACCAGTTATTCAGTCAAATCAAATACTTTATGCAACCATTGACATAGAACATCTCCAATGGCTTAGGACTCTTGGAAAAAATGTTGCATTAATACCAGCAGGCACTAATCCGGCTAAAATTCCACCACCAAAAGAAAAAGAGTTTGAAGTGGCATTTGTTGGACCACTGACAGACCCAATCCTTATAGAAAATGATTGGCAGCAAAGATTAGACCCAAATTTATTTGGCTTTGCTGTTGAACTTGGAAGGCTTATTTACAGAAACCCAGATATGCCAATCAGATTTGCATCGGGATATTTATTATCTCAATTAAGCCCAGAATTTCAATCTGCATTAATACAATTCCAGCAAGAAAACGAAGAAGATTTCTCAAATCTTCTTATAGAAATCGGTCTGTATGCTATGCATCTAAGAAGATGGAATATAATCGATTCAATAGAAAATTATGAAGTTAACATTCTTGGTCCGGTAAGCGGAGAAGTTAAAGATAATGTAGTAGTTTTTGAAGAAATTTATACTCAAAAAGATGTGATAGATTTTATCTCTAAATCAAAAATATCATTACTAAGTCAACCACCATTCATCCCATCAAGTCTTGGGTTTACAGTGTTTGACAGTGTCGCAACAGGAACTTTAACATTTGTTGAAGAGAGACTTGCTTCAAAATCTTTCTTTGAACCAGAAAAAGAGATAATTACATACCATCCAATAGATTTTATAGAAATAGAAGGAAAAATCGCTTACTATCTTGAAGAAGCTCCGGATGAAAGAGAAGAGATAGGAAAGGCAGGAAGAGAAAAAGCATTAAAAGAGCATACAATCTACTCAAGAGGCGAAATCTTAGCCAACATCATGGAAGACATAATCAGACAATCTATTCAAGAAGAAAAAAAACCGGAGGAAAATAGTTGAAAAGAGCTTTAATATCTGTTTCTGATAAAACAGGTGTATTAGAATTTGCAAAAGAGCTTAAAAATCTTGGATATGAGATTATATCCTCTTCAGGAACTGCAAAATATTTAAAAGAAAATGGCATAGATGTTATAGAAGTTTCACAATTAACAGGATTTCCAGAAATACTTGATGGTAGAGTAAAAACACTACACCCAAAAATACATGGCGGAATTTTAGCCATAAGAGATAACCAAGAGCACAGAAAGCAGCTTCAAGAAAATGATATTAAACCAATAGATATTGTAGCTATAAATTTATATCCGTTTGAAAACACGGTTAAGAAAGGTGCTGATTTAGATGAGATTATAGAGAATATAGACATTGGCGGTCCTGCATTAGTTAGAGCATCTGCTAAAAATTATAAATACGTTGCCATAATAACAGACCCAAAAGATTATAGCGATATAATCAACGAGCTTAAAGAATACGGAGAAATAACCATACATACAAAGAAAAAACTTTCATTAAAAGCATTTAGACACACAGCCTTTTATGACAGTATAATTTCGCAAGTTTTAAATGAAAAATTTGAAATAAACGAAGATTTTCCAGAAAATTTAACCATTCCTATGAGGTTAAAATCCGGACTTAGGTATGGAGAAAATCCACATCAAAAAGCATCTCTTTACATAAACCCACTTGAAAATGGTATTTCTGTTGCAGATAGCGAAATTTTACAAGGTAAAGAAATGTCTTTTAACAACTACTACGACGTTGATTCTGCTGTACTTTTGGTTAAAGAGTTTGAAGAGCCAGCCTGCGTTATAGTGAAGCATAACAACCCTTGCGGTGTTGCAGTTGCAGAAAATGTAAAACAAGCTTACACCCTTGCCCTTGAAACAGACCCAAAATCAGCATTCGGCGGAATTGTAGCATTTAATAAAGAGGTTGATGAAGATACAGCAAAGGAGCTTACAAAATTATTTTTAGAGGTTGTAGTTGCACCTTCATTTTCAGATTCAGCGTTGGAAGTATTAAAAACTAAGAAGAATTTAAGAGTTGTAAAAGTTAAAAACTTTGATAAAAAATTAGAAGGAAAGGATATAAAAAGAATCTCGGGTGGTTATCTACTCCAAGACAGAAATTTAGGTCTCTATACAGAGTTAAAAGTAGTTACAGAAAGACAGCCAACAGAAAAAGAGTTAGAAGATTTAATATTTGCTTTGAAAGTTGTTAAACATGTAAAATCTAATGCGGTTGTGATAGCAAAAGACAAAAGAACTGTTGGCATTGGAGTAGGACAAACTTCAAGAGTAGATAGTTTAGAAACTGCAATCAAAAAAGCAAAAGAATTTAATCTACCATTAGAAGGAAGCGTTCTTGCATCAGAAGCATTTTCCCATCAGAGA
>NZ_ABZS01000137.1 GCF_000173615.1 Sulfurihydrogenibium yellowstonense SS-5
TTCGTTTACTACTACTTAATGAAGTACAAAGGCGGAGAGTTAAACCCACAAAAAGAAGAGATAGAAGCAGCAGAATGGGTGCCGGCAGAAGAAGTGTTAGACAAACTTTCTTTTGATAAAGATAAAAAAATCTATAACATCGCAATGCAAAAACTACAAAAATTAAAAGTTCATGCTTGAAGCATTTGTTAAACTCTATTTTAATTACATTCAAAGAAAGCCAAGAGAAAAAGCGTTAAAATTAGCTGAAAAAATAGGAAAAGTATTATATTTATTAAATTACAGAAAAGACGTAATACATAAAAACTTAGATATTGCATTTCCGGACAAAGATTATCAGTGGAAGGAAGAGATAAGAAAAAAAACTCTCATTAACATAGGAAGAGTTTTGGTAGAGTTTCCAAAACAGCCTCAGTATGTAAAGTCTGGAGAAATCAAAAATATTTTTATCATCACAAAAGGATTTGAAGAGTTAAAAAGCTACGTAGGTAAAGGTGCTATAGTTGTATCAGGGCATATATCAAGCTGGGAAATGTGTGGTGCCGGTTTATCGACATACTTAGGCGGTATGACAAGCTTAGCATACAGACAGAAAAATCAAAAAATAAATGATTTAATAACAAAAATCAGACAAGAGTCCGGGATTAAAATTATCTTTCATGACCAACCATTAAAAACATTCATCAACGCTTTAAACAAAGGGGAGGTAATATCCTTTCTTGTAGACCAAAACGCATTAAGACATAGAGGCTACTTTGTTGATTTTTTTGGATTAAAAGCATCTACTGTAAACTTTCCGGCTAAGCTTGCAGTTAAGTATAACGTGCCTATATTTTTTGCATACGCATACTTTGATGAAAATCATAGTAAATATTTTTGCGAAATAGAAAAATTAGAGTATAATATAGGAAAAGACAACGAAGAAACAACATATAATATAGTTCAAGCTTACACTAAAAAAGTAGAAGAAGCTGTAAGAAAACATCCAGACCAGTATTTATGGGTTCATAAAAGATGGAAGACAAGGGAAAATGAAGATTTAGAAAAAATCTACTAAGGAGGTAAAAAATGAATCCATTAAGAATACAAAGAATTATGATGTCAATAATCTTAATTACAGGACTATTACTTAAACTAAATGACTACGACTGGGGAGAGTATTTAATCTGGTTTGTGGCTATCATGGCTTTAGTAGCTGGAATTACTGGCTTTTGTCCATCTGATTTTATCTTGAAAAAGATTACAGGAAAAGAAATAACTGTTAAAGAGGCTTAATGAGATTTTTGCATATCTCTGATACCCACCTTGGATATCAGCAGTATAATATTAAAGATAGAGAAAGGGATTATTTTGACGTTTTCCAAGAAGCTATAGATAAAGCTATTGAGAAAAACGTTGATTTTATAATCCATACAGGTGATTTTTTCCATTCAAGCAGACCAAGTAATGAGTCTATCCTTGATGGCTTGTATCTTATAAAGAAATTAAAAGACCATAAAATTCCTATGTTTGTAATTCCGGGTAACCATGACAGAGGTAGCGGAACAAGAGACAGAAACGCCTTAGAAATCTTATCTGAATTTGGTTTAAGACTTCTTAACTCTGATTTTGTAGAGTACAACGGAGTTAATATTTTTGGCTTAAAATATATCTCTCCAATCCATTTTAAAAGAAGTATTATTCTAAAAGATATCCTTTATAACTTATACGAGAAAGCAACGGATAAAAACAATTTTAATATATTAATGCTACACTTAGAGTTTGCACCGGTTTTTAGCTCCAGCGAATTACAAACCATATCGGACATCCCGTTTGAGTATGACTATGTTGGCATTGGTCATTACCATCAAAGACAAGAACCAATAAAAGAAGAAGGTAGATACGTTGTTTATCCTGGTTCTACTGAATACACACAGTTTAACGAAAAAAGCTATATAGAAAAAGGCTGTTATTTAGTTGAAGTGGGCGGTAAAAACATAGAAAAAATAGAGTTTGTGCCGTTAAACGCAAGAAAGTTTTTAAGCTACAGCATAGATTACTCAGAAATTGATAAATTTTTAGAAGATATGGAAAAAGATTTAAACAACTTAAATTTAAACAAAAAGCCAATATTAAGCTTGAATATAAACACCCAGGAAAACATCTCAAACAAAGATATTTTAAGAATTTTAGAATCTAAAAACCTTGCCGATGAATTTTTGCACATTAAAATCTTTGTAAATCAAAATAAAAGAGATATTTCAGATGATACAACTTCATCAAATACTGAAAGCTTCTCAGCAGTAGAAAAGCTTAAAGAAGTTGTAGATGATGAAGAGTTAAGAATAAAATTAGAAGAAATTTTTAAAATGGCAGAATCTTACGAAAATGTAAAAGACTTGGAAGAGTTTATAAAACACCATCCAGAAATGTTTGAGATTTAAAGGAGCAAAGTTTGGAAAATATCCAGCCGCATGATTGGTTTTTTAAGCAGATATTTTCTAATCCTTTAAGCATCAAAACGGTTTTACATCTTTTTACTCCAAAATTAGCTTCAAAAATAGAAATGTCTTCTTTAAAGCTTGTAAATACAAAAAAAATTTTCTGAAAAATCTCAAAAGTTTATTCTTGATTTACTCTTTAGTTGTAAAATAGACAACGATGATGTTTTTATTAGACTCGTTTTTGAGCATAAATCCTACATAGACAATACTTTACCATCTCAGCTTATGCATTATAACGCAGTTATTTGGGAAGAGACAGCCAAAGAAACAAACAGTTATCCGCCGATTATAAACATAGTGTTTTATCATGGAAAAAGAAAATGGAGAATACCAACAACCTTACCTGTTTTAAAAGATAAACAGCTTGAAGACTTTGTTCAAAAATTAAACTATATTCTTATAGATTTAAACGAAATACAAGATGATGATTTAATAAGAAACATTTACGAAGATGTATGCACAATATCCGCATTGCTCGTGATGAAGCATATCTTTGATGACCTTGAAATCATTAAAAATATTCTTAAACTTTTATATGAGAATAATGCAAGTTGCATTTTCCTTGTGATTGATTATGTTGTAATAGTAAAGAAGGATTTAGAGAAAATGGAAGAGATTTTGAAAGAAATTTCCGGGGGTGAAGAAAAGATGATGACTTTAACAGAAAAATGGAAAATGGAAGGATGGATGGTTGGCAAGGTTGAGGGTAAGAAAGAGGCTTTGATAAAACTAATTCAACTAAAATTTGGAGCAGTCCCAGGAGATTTAGAGAAAGTTATTAACGAATGTAAAGATTTAGAGGAATTAGATAAAATTCTTACAAAAGTTGCCTTAGCCAACAGCATTGAAGAGATTATTATAAAGTGAGGTGTGATAGGTAATAGCAACGTTATTCTGCAGCCGGCGAAGAATCTTTTTTTATGTGTCTTCATTTTTGTCATTCTGAGCGTAAGCGAAGAATCTCTTAAATTTACTTCTCACTTTCTCACTTTTTATCATTCCAAGCCATACAATTTTAATACTTTTTCGTCAAGTTCTTTTTGGATTTTTTCTAATTCTTTTTACTTGGAATTAAGAGATGATTCTATTATCTCAATCTCTTCATTATCTAAGCCGTAAAGTTCATAAACCAACATGTCTATCTCTTTTTCAATCTCTTTAACTTTTTTCTGTTTTTCTTGATTTGTGTCATAATCGTCTGATTGAATCAAGGATATTATCTGGTCTACTTTTTGGATTATCTGAATGGCTATGGACTGATTAGAGGAAGTTAGTGAAGGTAAAGGAATGTTTAAAAGTGGTTCTGCATCTATTTGATAATTATTTCCTTGCATTTTTCCTTTGTGTCTTAGCCAAAAAGCAACTAATTTTGAATTTAAAAGTCCTGTTAAATATTTCATATTAAACCTATTTGTTTTTATGACATAAAATGCTGCAGATACATAACAATCAAAATCTGAATATGTAAAAGTAGGCTCTGTACATTTCCTTAGAGCAATTATTTTTTCTCCTTTAAAGAACCTCTCATCCCTTGCTCTATGAAGACCGTAAGGTTTGTTATCAGATGTAATTACAGCCTGATACTTATCTAAATGTTTTTTAATGTTAGGATAAGGTTCCATAGCCTTTGGATTTTTAAATCTTGAATCTGTGTAAATTATCCATTGAGAATTTTTTCTAACTGCGTAATATTTCTTAAGTTCGGAAGACGTATAATAAGGCTTTAAAAGTTCAAGCTCTTTTTCAGATAATCTTAATTTATTTTTTTCTTCCTCACTTAAAACAAATATACCATCTCCGATTTTAAAACCTTGCCCTAATTTCTTAAGATGATTTTTAATTACATAATCCTGCGGGATTACTATACCTTGTATGATTTCATTTTCATATAACTTTTCCTTTCCTTTTTCTTCAATTTTGTTGATAATTGTTTCTACATCTGTTTTACTAAAAGTTAAAGGCTTGTCTAAGTATTTCTCTCTAATAATCTTTGGAGTTAAATATTCATTGTTATAATTTGGAGCTTTTTTTAACAAGTCTAATACATCTTTAAAAGTAGGTTTTTTGCTAATTATTCTTCTATAATCAAAATAGTATTCATTTGGTATTGTACTTTTTTGAAAGAACATTATCATAGTTTGTATCTTTGAGGTCTCAAATATAAAATATGGTCCAAAATCTATAAGTTCAAGAATTTTAAATTCCTTAATAACTTTGTTTCTCATTTTTGAAGCACCATAATTAGTAGTCCAATTGTTCGGAGCTATA